>JAIRKW010000091.1 GCA_031259875.1 Campylobacteraceae bacterium | reverse complement strand
TATACTTGACTATATAGATAAATATTATTGACATTTAATAATATTTTCGCTACCATTTTGCTCGTTAATATTATTTTGCCAAAAAAGGCGGTTCATGGGAAAAGGTCTCAAAGAGGAAGTTTTAAGCGATGATTTGCGTTACAATCTAAGACCTTGGGTCGCACAGGCAAATCAAAATCCGATAGCGGTTTCTCATGCCAAAGGAGTATTTTTTTGGGATTATGACGGAAAAAGATACTTTGATATGTCTTCACAGCTTGTCAATTCAAATTTGGGACACAGCAATGAAGAGATAAATGAAGCCATCAAAAAACAGCTTGACAATTTTGCTTATATAGCTCCTGCTCACGCCGCATATCCCCGCTCCAATCTTGCCAAAAAACTTGTCAAAAAAGCACCCTCAAATATGGCTAAAGTATTTTTTACATGCGGAGGTGCAGAGTCAAATGACAATGCCATATTGATAGCCAGAGCATTCAGCGGCAAATATAAAATCTTTTCATCATACCGCAGTTATCACGGCTCTACGATAGGCTCGGGAAATTTATCTGGAGACGCCAGACGTTTTGCTGCAGAACGTCCGTCTGCCGGCGGATTTATAAAATTTTTAACGCCATATATTTATAGAGAAAAGATTAAATTTAAAAATGAAAAAGATATAGCAAAATACTATCTTGAACTCTTATGCGACCAAATCATAGCCGAAGACCCGAATAATATAGCCGCTATAACTCTTGAAGCTGTAGCAGGCACGAATGGTGTCATTATACCGCCAAAGGGTTATCTTGAAGGGGTGCGAAAACTTTGTGATGAGTTTAATATACTGCTGCATATTGACGAAGTTATGGGTGGATTTGGCAGGACGGGCAGATTGTTTGCTTTTGAAAATTTTGATATTCAGCCCGATATCATCACATTTGCCAAAGGTATCACATGCGGTTACGTGCCGCTTGGAGGCGTGATAGTAAGCAAAGAGATAGCAGACTTTTATGATACTCATCAGCTTTTATGCGGACTTACGTACAATGCCCATCCTTTAGCATGTGCTGCTGGGATTGCCGTATTGGATTATTATGACAATCACCATATCTTTAAACATGTCCGCAAACTCGGTAAAGTTTTGAAACAGACACTCGCTTCTTTTGAGAAAAAACATAAAAGCGTAGGAGATATAAGAAGTATAGGACTTTTCGCCGCAGTTGAACTTACAGCCGACAAACGCGCCAAAAAATCTCTAAGCGACAAAATTCCTTATGTAGTAAATCTATTAAGACAAAGAGGATTTGCTACCATCGGCAGAGGCAGCAATATCATCATAGCCCCGCCTCTTATCATAACAAAAGAGGAGCTTTTGGAAGCGTTGGAGATTTTGGACGAAGTACTGCACATCGTGGATAATGAGTATGAAAAATAGACTAACAGAAAAGTTGCTAACACTAACAACCATATCCGTTATATTTGCAGTATGGTATTTTGCAACAAAATGGGAGTTAGTTTCAAGCGTTATGATACCATCTCCTAAAAAAGTTCTTGACGTATCTGTACTAATATGGAACGAAGGATACAAAGAGACATCCGTACTAAAACACTTATTTGACAGTTTACAGCGTTTGCTCACAGCTTTTTTTATCGCTGTGGCAGTCGCCGTACCTCTTGGACTTGCAAGCGGATACAGCCCAAAAATAGCGGCTATATTTGAACCCATTGTAGAATTTTTAAGACCTCTTCCGCCGCTTGCTTACTATACACTGATAGTTCTTTGGATGGGTATAGATAATTCATCCAAAATTGCTCTTTTGGCGTTAGCGGCTTTCGCGCCGATTTTTGTATCTTGCATTGGGGCTATGCAAAGAGTAAAAAAAGGCTACATCAATAACGCTTTAATGCTCGGAGCTTCAAAACGACAACTGTTTTTTTATGTGAGCTTCCCCTCATGTCTGCCCGAAATCTTTGTAGGTATAAGAACAGCGCTTGGCGTAGCTTACACAACATTGGTGGCAGCAGAGATGGTAGCAGCGGTATCTGGCATAGGGTGGCTTGTATTGGATGCAAGCAGATTTTTACGGAGCGATATCATTTTTATGGGTATTTTTCTTATGGGAATTACGGGTATTTTACTAGACCAAATGGTTCGTTTCAGTGAGCGGAAAATAGTCTTTTGGAAAGGACAAGATTAATATCTTAGGAGGTAATTTATGAAAAACAGACTTTTATTGATAGTTTTATCAATGTTTGCAGTAACGGTTTTGAGCGCAGACTCAAATGCAGTTTCAGCGGAAAAACCTTCCGTTGTAAGGATAGCAACTCAACAGATGCCAAATGATGAGAATATCGCAAAAGCCAAAAAATACTTTAGCGGTATAGGCGTTGAGGTAAAGCTTTTGGAGTTTGACTCCGGTGCGGCTGTGGTAAATGCAATAGCATCAGGCAGTATAGACATAGGTCTTGTGGGAACTACGCCCGCAACGACAGCTATATCTAAAAATCTCGGTGTTGAATTGATATGGATTCATGGGATTTTAGGCAAATCCGAAGCTTTAGCAGTCAAAAACAGTGCGAATGTTAAAAGCGTTAAAGATTTAAAAGGCAAAAAGGCGGCAACTCCGTTTGGTTCCACGGGGCATTACAGTCTTTTGAGCGCGCTTGAGTTAAACGGCTTAAAGGCTTCCGACGTCATCATACTTGACCTTCAGCCCAAAGATATCTTCGCCGCATGGAAAAGAGGCGATATAGACGCCGCGTATGTTTGGGACCCAGTACTAACGTCACTTTTGGACGACGGGTCTGTTTTGCTTACGAGCGAGGATTTGGCAAAAGAGGGAGTGATAACCGCAGATGTTGAGATAGTAAGTGCAAAATTTGGCAAAAAATATCCAACTATAGTAGCCCAATATATAAAAGCGTTGGAAAAAGCGCAGAATGACTACCGCAGTGACTTTGACGGCACGGTTAAAACTTTGGCAAAGTACTTCCAAATAAGCGAAGCCCAGAGCAAAATTCAAATACTTGGCAATGTTTGGCTAAGCGCCGAAGAGCAGCTTGACAGTAAGTATCTTGGCAAAAGCGGCAAAACAGGAGATATAGCTTTAGCTCTTAAAAAAACGGCTGACTTTTTGGAAAAACAAAAATCCATAGAAAAAGCGCCTTCTCTTGAAGTGTTTCAAAAAGCGGTAAATCCGCTCTATATAGAGCTCTTCTTAAAAAAATAATCACTTTACCCCGCTTTTAAGGGGCAAGGAAAAGGCTTATATGAACAAAAACAGTGTCATCTCTTTGAAAAATGTAAGCGTAATATATAACAGCAGCAGCAAAAACGCCCTAAGCGCGCTTGAAGATATAAATCTTGAGATAAAAAACAGAGAATTTATAGCCATTTTAGGACCATCAGGCTGCGGTAAAAGCACACTTTTAAACGTACTTGCAGGCTTTGTGAAACCAAGCAGCGGCAGTGCTCTTATGGACGGCAAACCTATAACTGCTCCTGGATTTGAACGAGGCGTTGTATTTCAAACGCCCATATTATATCCGTGGCTTAATGTCAAAAAAAATGTAGAATTCGGGCTCAAAATGAGAAATTTCAGCAAACAGCAAAGGTCGGAACTATCCGACAAATATCTCAAAGAGGTTGAACTGTTTGAGTTTAAAAACCACAAGCCTTATGAACTCTCAGGCGGCATGCGCCAAAGAGCGGCTTTAGCAAGAGTGCTTGCGGGAACCCCTTCAATCATACTGCTGAACGAACCTTTCGGCGCATTGGATGCTCTTACGAAAATCAATATGCAGATTTTGACAAGAACTATATGGTCATCCGGCAAAAGTGCCTTTTTTCTCATAACCCATGATGTTGACGAGGCTTTAAGTCTTGGTACAAAAGTGCTCGTCATGTCAAAAAGACCGGGCAGAATCATAAAAGAGTTCAATGTGGAATTCACATACCATATAAACGAAACCGTTTCAGATAAGACACGTTTTTCAAAAGAGTATGTCTGTTTAAGAGAGGAGATACTAAGCCTCATTTATCACCAAACAAGCGATGCAAGCGGATATATCATCTAGCTTTACTAAATTTGTATGAATTTATTTTTGTGTGATATCTATCTAAAAAACATAAATTACAAATCAAATACCAAACACTTCATCTGATTAAAGAGTAATTATTATCAAATAGAACAATCACGCTCGATATGCTTGCCCAAAAACCGCCGTCTTAACACAGCACTGTAAAATTATAAAATTAGTTAGATATTAAGCTTTATATAAGTTAAATTTTTCTCATTTCACTTGATATGCCACTATAAGGATAGTTTATGATTTGGCATTAAC
>JAIRKW010000166.1 GCA_031259875.1 Campylobacteraceae bacterium | reverse complement strand
TAGAGCTGTCCGCGGTCTGTTATAAACATAAGCGTATCGTGCGTATTGGAGATGAAGAAACTCTCTATAAAGTCATCATCATAAGTCGTAACGGCTATTTTGCCTTTGCCGCCGCGCTTTTGTTTTTCATATGACTTGGAAGGGACACGTTTGATGTAGCCTCTATGACTTATGGTAACAACCATCGGTTCATTTGCTATTAAATCTTCCACGTCTATATCGTCATAATCGTCTATTATCTCTGTTAATCTCGGAGATTTGAATTTCTCTTTAATTTCAATTAATTCGTTTTTTATGATGAGATTTAACATCTCTTCGCTCTTTAATATTTCGCTTAAACGCGCTATCTCTTTTTGAAGCTCTTTTAACTCGTGCTCTATCTTTTCGCGTTCCAGCCCCGTGAGGCGTTGGAGCTTCATGTCAAGTATCGCACCGGCTTGCGCTTCGCTTAGGTTGAATTGTGTTACAAGCCCTTCTTTTGCGCTTGCGGTATCTTCACTCTTTTTAATAAGCTCAATAATAGCGTCTATGTTATCAAGCGCAATTTTCAAGCCTTCTAAAATGTGCGCTTTAGCTTTGGCCTTTTCAAGTTCAAAAATTGTTCTTCTGATGATAACCGTTTTACGATGCATTAAAAATAGCTGCAAAAGCTCTATCAGCGAGAAGATTTTAGGCTCTTTGTTGTTGATGGCAAGCATTATAACGCCGAATGTCTGCTCTATGCTTGTGGATTTGAAGAGGTTATTTAAGACTATATCGCTCATGGCTTCGCGTTTTAACTCTATTACGACACGAATACCGTCTCTGTCGGATTCATCTCGTATCTCGCTTATACCTTCAATCTGTTTCTCTTTTACAAGTTGTGCGACCTGTTCTATAAATCTGGCTTTATTTACTTGGTATGGTATCTCATCTATTACTATGATATCTTTCTGACCTTTTTTTTCAGTGTGCGTTTTCGCTCTTATCTTTACTCTGCCGCGCCCTGTTCTATAAGCTTCTAAAATCCCTTTTTTGCCGAATATTACGCCGCCTGTTGGAAAATCGGGTCCTGGTATAACACTCATTAGCTCTTCTACGGCAATCTCGGGATTGTCCAGCAGTATTAAAAGCGCGTCTATAAGTTCGCTTGGATTGTGCGGAGGAATATTTGTAGCCATTCCCACAGCAATACCGCTTGAACCGTTTAACAAAAGATTTGGCACGCGTGCTGGTAAAACGTCCGGCTCACTTAAAGAGTCGTCATAGTTTGGTATAAAATCAACGGTATCTTTATCTATATCTCTCAAAAGTTCTTCAGCTAAAGAGGTCATTCTGGCTTCAGTGTAACGCATAGCTGCTGCGCTGTCGCCGTCTACGGAACCAAAGTTTCCCTGCCCGTCTACTACCGGCACCCTCATAGAAAACGGCTGCGCCATACGTACAAGTGCATCATATACTGCTGTATCACCGTGTGGGTGATATTTACCGATAACATCGCCGACAATACGAGCCGATTTTTTATACGGACTGCGTGAACCAACACCCAAATCATTCATCGCAAAAAGTATGCGTCTGTGGACAGGTTTTAGCCCGTCTCTGGCGTCGGGAAGCGCACGGCCGATGATGACGCTCATTGAATAATCAAGATAACTTACCTTTACGGACTCTTCGATGTTGATGGTTTGAATATCCTGATTTTGTTCAAAAATATCGCTCATTGATATACCTCGAGTTAAAAATAAAGATTAGATTATACTCTAATTATCTTTTGCATCTGCTAAAACCAATGCAAAAAGTGTATCTATACCCTCTTTTTCCAAAGTCTCTTTAGCTTCTTTAAGCGTTAATCCGCTTGTTACCACATCGTCAACTAAAATAGCATATTTAAAATTTTTCAGTTTAGATGAAACAGTAAAACGGCGTGGATTTTTGCGGCGGAATTCATAAGTTTTGCCGCTGTATTTGACGTTGTTTTTAGCCCTTAACGCGCCGTAAACCGGTATAATAGAGGCTGATTTTAACGCATGAGTCAAGATAGCTGTGTGGGAGTAACCGCTTGCAGGTTTATCATCAATCGCAACAGCGGCAGCTTTTTCGGCGAATTCAAATTCTGCAGCAAAATCTGCAAATGTATGAGAGGCTATCTTTTGTAAAATTCTATGCCCCCAAAAATGGTGTTTTGTAAAAATTATCGGCGATACGGAAGCGTAAGAAAAAAAACTGTATACTTTTAAGCCGTCTTCAAGAATGCGGGTATGGCGCTCCTCTTTTAAAAGTTTTCTTATACATTCGTCGCAAATAGCCTCGAAACTTAATCTCTCGCATATAGCGCAACGCAAAAAGACCTCCGTTTTTCCGGCTATTGTACAATAAAGTGAGCGCTATTTTGTTCCAAGTTGGATTTTGCTGTGCTCTCATATATGATTTTGTTACAAATCGTATCTGCTCGAAAAAATTTAACTTATGCCTTCAATGACATAACGTGTATGTTCCAATACAACATCTGCTATATCGTCTATCAAATTATTATTAATGCTTTGCTCTTTTAGTCCCATTCTTGCATTGAAAATAGTGTAACTTATCGTGAAAATAAGTATTTGTCCATAAAGCGCGTGTGTGCGGATGCGATTTTTGTAAATATTTTTATTGCTTGAGATACAAAAAACAAATTCATCAAACTGGTCAAACCACTGCTTTAAAAAGTTGTTGTATAAGATATTAAAACCTTCAGCCGGATTCATGTACTCGCGGAAAATAATCCTGTGCATAAAATTGTCGATTTTTATCTCTTCGAGTATAGATTTTACGCTTGCTTTCATAAACTTCTCGAACCAAAAGATTAAAAACTCACGGTACTTTTCATCAGTTGTATAAACAAATGAGCGTTTTGCAGCGTGATAATGCATCTGAAATGACGTTAAAGTCGTTTTAAGCATCGTCGCAATGCATTCGATGACATTTGTATATAAAAGCTCTTTTGAGCCGAAGTGGCGGATTACGGCGTTTATGCTCACATCCGCTTCTATCGCAATATCTTTAGCTGAGACATTTGACAATTCATTATTGGCAAATATTCTCACAGCCGTTTCAAATATCCTCTCTCTTGTAGATTTGGACATAAATCTCTTATTTTGGTTTAGCAACATTTTCCCACCCTAACTTCTTTGCTTATTGCAAATAAGATTATATAAGAAATTTTTGCTATTGTCAAATTCAAGATTTTATAATTTTATTATAGCTAAAGAGCTTTATTTAGGTATTAATATATTAATATTTCTTTAAATTAATACAAAATTTATTTGTTTCAAAAAGCTCTTTAAATGTGGAAAAATTGAAAAACCAAGTCCGTTTTTACGCCAAAAACTCCCTTTTATCTTTATTGTGATAAAATATATGTTTTTATTTTTTGCGACAAGGGCTGTTTGATGAGAAAAACTCTCAATAAAGCAATACTGTTTAAAACGATAACCATAGCAATTATGATACTTTTAATGCTTATTCCTTTGATTTTTGTGGCAAATATTATTAACGACAGAAGCAGATATAAAAATGAAGCTGTCTTTAAAATCACGGATTCGTGGGGTAAACAAGTTATTTTAGCCGCACCAGTTTTAAATATACCTTATGCATATGATGAGATTACCGAAACGTTTCAAGACAATAGGGCGATACAAAAGCTGACCGCCAAAACGGCTTATGCTAAATTTGCGCCGCATGATTTGAATGTAGATGTAAAGATAAATTCGCAGATTAGATATATAGGTATTTTTGAGGTACCTGTATTTAATGCGGATATAACGATGAGCGGCTTTTTCGAGACAATAGATATGCCTAAAAGAGCTTTTGCGGAAGACGCATTTATCAGCTTGGAGACAAAAGAGCTTAAAGGTATCTCTGAACCTGTTTTTACATGGAATGAAACGCCGTATAAATTTGAGCCCGGCTTTGCAGGAAACTCTTTGAGTCTTGCTCCGCTTCTCAAATCCGGCGACCATTATCTTTCATATGGCTATAATGCGGCGTTAAATTCTCTTAATTCCAAGATAGACTTTAAAAATGAAGGCAGCAGATTTGAGTTGAAATTCAGCATTAAAGGCAGTGAGAGTATCAGTTTTGTGCCGCTTGCAAAGAAAAACAGATTTCATATGAGTTCGGATTGGGTACACCCAAGTTTTGCAGGAGCTTTTTTGCCTGATGAAAAAAATATAACCGATAAAGGTTTTGAGGCTTTATGGGATATTAACTATCTCTCAAGCGGTGTGCCTCCGAGATTTGACAAAAAAGACCTCTCTAAAACGCAGTTTCAAACATCATTTTTAATACCTGTGGACAATTACCGCAATGCCAAGCGCGCTGAAAAATACGGTATACTATTTATCGCTTTGACATTTATCGCATGTTTTGTTTTCGAGTTGGCAAACCGCCGTCCGATACACCCGATACAGTATCTTTTGGTAGGATTTGCGATGGTGATTTTTTATACCTTACTCATCTCAATATCTGAATTTATAGATTTTTCATTAGCGTATCTTTTATCTGCTGTTGCGGTTATATCGCTCATTGCGGCGTATGCGAAGTTTGGCATAGATAAGAGTTTAAGTATCAAAAATATCGCCATTATCGCGTTGGCACTGTCATTTTTGTATGGCTATTTGTATATTTTGCTTCAGCTTCAAGATATGGCGCTGTTGTATGGCTCTATCGGACTGTTTATCGCGCTTGCCGTTATAATGTTTATGACAAGAAATATAAATTGGTATGAAGAAGCAGTAAAAGAGGATTAAATGTTTAAAAGATTTAGAAGATTAAGAGCAAAGGCGGCTGTAAGAGAGTTGGTGCAAGAGACAAGAGTCGATATAAGGGATTTTATCTATCCGTTATTTATCAAAGAAGCTGAAGGCGCAAAAAAAAAGATAGCTTCAATGCCCGGTATTTTTCAAATGAGTATTAGCGATGCTCTGAGTGAGTGCAAAGAGTTAATAGAGCTTGGAATAGATAAAATTTTGTTGTTTGGCATTCCTGAAATTAAAGACAGTATTGGAAGCAATGCACTGTGCGAACATGGAATCATCGCCGAAGCCGTAAGAGAGATAAAAAAGACCTGCCCTGATATGTATATTATAACAGACCTCTGTTTTTGCGAATATACAGACCACGGGCATTGCGGTATTTTGGATTTGGAACAATCAAGCGTTAATAATGATACTACTTTGGAAATTACTGCGCGTCAAGCCCTCATTCACGCCAAAGCCGGAGCAGACATGATAGCTCCAAGCGGTATGATGGACGGTATGATAGAGACTATAAGAACTGCACTCGATAATGAAGGGTTTGTCAATCTGCCGATTATGAGTTACTCCACAAAATTCGCAAGCGCATACTATGGACCATTTCGCGACGCGGCAGAATCTGCTCCTAGTTTCGGAGACAGAAGAACTTATCAGATGAATCCTGCAAACAGGCGCGAAGCTATAGCCGAATCTTTGGAAGACGAGGCGCAGGGAGCGGATATCTTGATGGTAAAACCAGCTTTGGCATATCTTGATATTGTAAGAGATATCAGAGAGACTACACATCTGCCTCTTTGTGTTTACAATGTTAGCGGAGAATACTCTATGCTTAAATTTGCAGCAGCTGCAGGTGTGGTTGATTATGATAAAATTTTGATGGAGACTATGCTTAGTTTCAAAAGAGCAGGCGCGGATATGATTATAAGTTACCATGCCAAAGAAGTAGCACAGCTTTTACAAAAGAGGAGAAGTTTATGAGGCATTTTTTAACGCTTAAAGATTTCAGTAAGGAGGAGATTTTAGAAATTATCGCGTTGGCTAAAGATATAAAACAAGAGACCAAAAAAAGAGAATACAAACCATATTTGAAAAATAAAGTCTTAGGTATGATTTTTGAAAAAAGCTCCACAAGAACTAGAGTTAGTTTTGAAGTGGGTATATACCAGCTTGGCGGTACGGCTCTTTTCTTGTCGACAGACGATATTCAGCTTGGACGCGGAGAGCCTTTGAGGGATACAGCAAGGGTTTTGAGCCGAATGGTTGATATTGTTATGATTAGAACTTACGAGCAAGAGAGACTTGAAGAATTTGCAAAATATTCGTCCATACCGCTTATCAGCGGACTTAGCGATAAGTATCATCCTATGCAGTTGTTGGCTGATTATATGACTATATGCGAATATGGTTATGATGATAATTTATCGGTTGCTTATGTGGGGGATGGTAATAATATGGCGCATTCTTGGCTGATGCTTGCTGCAAAAATTGGTTTTGAACTTAGGATAGCAACCCCAAAAGGTTATGAAACAGACAAAAAAGTCTTAAGCGACGCTCTTGAATTTGCTAAAATAAGCGGAGCAAAAATTGTTGTTTCGCATAATCCTGCAGAGGCTGTTAAGGATGCCAAAGTAGTTACGACGGATACGTGGGTGTCTATGGGGCAAGAGAGCGAAAAAGTAAAGCGACAGAATGATTTTCGAGGCTTTATGGTCGATAAAAATATGATGGATTACGCCAAAAAAGACGCTATGTTTTTGCATTGTCTGCCTGCTTACAGAGGTTTTGAAGTCAGCGATGAAGTTTTTGAAGAGCATAGTAAAGAGATATTTGATGAAGCGGAAAACAGACTTCATGCGCAAAAAGCGGTGATGGTCTGGCTGGATAAACATAGATAAACTGGAGAATTTATGGATGAGATAACAATTTATGACAAAATAGATAAACTTTCAAAAAAAATAGGTATAGAAGACGAAGACGGCAAAACGATATTGGAAGTAGAGTTGACGGATAATCCCGATGTAAAGTCACTCAACCTTAAAAGTGGGAGCTGGGAAGCCAAAGAGCCGTGGTTTGTGATAGACGAGAAAAAAAAGATTCATGCGCTTATATCGTTAGATACACTGACAAAAATGGTAAAAAATCTTAAAGATTTGGGACAGGAGAATTTTGAATTAAAGCTTGAAAAGACAATATGGAAACATTTGCCTGTAGATTTTGGAGATGTTTGGGTTGTAGCTATGGATGAGATAAAAAATATGGCTAAATCCAGCCAAAATGCCCAAGCTGTTAGATTGGATATAGAAAAACTTATTGCTAATATTAAAAAGAAACATCCTTCGCTGTTTGTGGACTTAAAAAGGCTTTACAGCAATGTGCCTCCGCACGATATGCTAAACTAAGGTGGTTAATGATAGATTTTGAGCAATTTGCAAAATATTCAAAACCGGGACCAAGGTATACAAGTTATCCGACAGCTCCGGAGTTTAACGATGATTTTAGTGCGGACGATTATGAAGCGATACTAAAATCACAAGATAACAACCGAAAACTCTCTTTATATTTTCATATGCCTTTTTGCAGGTCTGCTTGTTATTTTTGCGGCTGTAATGTGGTTTTTACAAGCAAAGAGGAGAAAAAAGAGCGGTATATCGATTACCTTTTAAAAGAGATGCAGATACTGTCGCGCTCTCTTGATACTTCAAGAGAGGTTTTACAACTGCATTTTGGCGGCGGAACGCCTACATTTTTTGACGCAAAACAGCTAGAAAAAATCATCAAAGCTATTTGGCACACTTTTCCCAACAAAGCGCAAAACGCCGAGATAAGCTGCGAGACAGACCCGCGCTTTTTGACGCAGGAACATATGAGCGTTTTGGCGGGAAACGGCTTTAATCGCATAAGTTTTGGGGTGCAGGATTTTGACGAAAAAGTTCAGCGCGAAGTACACCGCATACAGCCTTTTGATATTACGAAAAACGCTGTGGATATCGCCAGAAACGCGGGCATAACATCTATAAATATGGATTTGATTTACGGGCTTCCGTACCAAAGTTTGGAGAGTTTTGGCAAGACTTTGGAAAAATCCTTAGAGCTTGATATTGACAGATACGCGGTTTTTAATTACGCTCATGTTCCGTGGATGAAAAAGACAATGAGAAAATTTGACGAAACAACTCTGCCAAGTCCCAAAGAGAAGCTTGCCATTATGCGCCATACAATAGACTTTCTAAGTTCCAGCGGGTATAAAATGATAGGAATGGATCACTTCGCAAAACCAACAGATGAGCTTTTTTTGGCAATAGAAAAGGGTGAACTGCATAGAAATTTTCAAGGATATACCACTAAAGGCGGCGCTGATTTGATAGGTATCGGACTTACAAGTATTGGCGAAGGGCAGACGCATTATGTGCAAAATTTCAGAGATATGAATGAGTATGAAACAGCGATAGAGAGTGAAAAGCTGCCAGTAATGAGAGGATTTATGTTAAATAATGATGATATTCTTAGGAAAGCTGTGATTATGGAGATGATGAGCAATTTTAAACTAAATATTAAAAATATTGAGAATCGTTTCGGTATAGATTTTTTTGATTATTTTAAAGACGATACAAAAGAGCTTCAAATCTTTATAGATGAAGGGCTTGTAACACTTGAAAAAGAGTTTTTGCGTGTTAGCGAAACAGGAACGCTGCTTATACGCAATATCTGTATGCCGTTTGACGCTCATTTGAAAAAAGTGCCGCAAGAGTTGCGCCGCTTTAGTAAAACAGTATGAATTTTGATTTTACAAAGACAAGCGAAGCTTGTGTAAAGTGCGGCAAATGCGTTCCAAGCTGTACGATTCACCGTATAAATCCAGATGAAGTTACAAGTCCGCGCGGCTTTTTAGAGCTTGTTGGGGCGTACCAAAGAGGCGAATTGGAGTTGGATAAAGATGCTAAAAATATATTTGAAAGCTGTTTTTTATGCGCTACTTGCGTTAGTATCTGTCCGACCTCGCTTCCTACAGATATTGCAATAGAGAATGTACGCCGTGATATAGCCAATAAATTTGGCATAGCATGGTTTAAAAAAGCTTATTTTTTCCTTT
This sequence comes from Campylobacteraceae bacterium, assembly GCA_031259875.1. Lineage (GTDB taxonomy): Bacteria > Campylobacterota > Campylobacteria > Campylobacterales > Campylobacteraceae > JAIRKW01. Next base: position 3,640 of record JAIRKW010000166.1, on the reverse strand, counting down.
TGCGGCACAAAAGAGTGATGGATTTTTCCATCTCTTTAGGGGCGTTTTTTGCACCTTTGCTTTTTAGGGTTGATGAAGAGAGTCAGTCTATGCACGCACGCTTTCCTATACCGCTTATTGGAAAAAGGGTGCTGCCGCGCTTAAATAAAAAAAGTTTTTTGAATTCTCACGCCGAATTTATACAAAATGCTCCAGATTTGGCTTTAAAAGTTGCTGTATTTGCAGGCTGTTTTTCAAATTATCACTATACCAAAACGGCTGAAAGTCTGCTTGAAATTTTAAAAGCTTTGAAAATTAATGTACTTTTGCCAAAAAATCAGCAATGCTGCGGCGCACCTGCATTTTTCACGGGAGATTTTAAAACGGTAGATAAGCTTATACGCGCAAACGTGGACTATTTTGAGACGTTTTTGGACGACGTAGACGCTATAATTATTCCCGAAGCTACCTGCGCGGCGATGATAAAAGAAGATTGGGCGCGGTTTATGTTTGAGGATGATAAGATGTTAGAGCGTATACAAAAGATAACTGCGAAAGTTTTTATGGCAAGCGAATGGCTTTATAAAAATACTAGATTACTTGAGCTTTTGAAGGGTTCGGATAAATCAAAAAATTTAGTTACTTATCACGACCCGTGTCATGCAAGGAAAGTTTTAAAAGTCTTTAAAGAGCCGCGTGCACTGCTTGAGGCAAATTACGATATTAAAGAGATGAGTGATTCTACGCAGTGCTGCGGTTTTGGCGGCGTAACAATGCAGAGTGAAAAGTTTGAATTGTCTCAAAAAGCAGGCGGCACAAAAGCACAAATGATAAAAGAGACGAATGCAAAATTTGTCAGTGCGGAGTGCGGTGCATGCAGAATGCAGCTTACTAACGCCTTAAATAAAGAGAATGCAGAAACTGCTTTTAAACATCCGTTGGAATTAATTGCTGAAGTTATAAAACGAATTTAAATAGTATAATTTAAGAAAGGTAGAAAAAGACGAGATTTAAAATCTCGTCTTGAAAAAGCTTTTAGTATAACCGTTAACTTGGAGGTAAACTCTATCTTTGAGATAGAGTTTAATTTTTAATGTGCAGTTACGGCAGAAGCAGGAGTTATCCAGTCTCCCACAACGTACATAACCCAAGGAATTTCTACGACCAAGAATACTACAAGAAATATCAATCCAAATATCGCGCCAAGTTTCCAAAACTCTCCGCCTTTGATATATCCTGACCCAAAATATACAGGTGAAGGTCCTGTTCCGTACGGAGTGATGATGCCCATGATACCCAAAGAGAGCATCATAAGAACCGTAACAAGATAAATATCAATACCCGGTATCGCTTGGGCTATCACAATAAATAGAGTGAGCAATGCAGTAACGTGGGCTGTGGTTGATGCAAAAAAGTAGTGTAATAGATAAAAAGCTAATATCAGCCCTATGACAGCTGCCCCAGGAGAAAAGCTTTCAAGATTTCCTTTGAGTATAAATGAGAGCCAATCCAAAAAGCCGACGTTTTTTAAGCCTCCCGCTAAAGCAACCAATGTAGCAAACCAAGTTAAAACATTCCATGCAGGCTTGTTGCTCAAAAAGTCATTCCAAGAGATGATTTTAGCAGCAAGCATAAAAATAATAACCAATACCGCTGTTGTTGTACCGTTTAATTCTATAATACTGCCTTTTACTGCCTCTATTGAAGAGAGTATCCAAAATACAAGAGCAAATACTGATATAGCTATCATCCATTTCTCTTTTGCAGTTATTGCGCCAAGCTTAGCGTACTCTTCTTGCGCCCATGTTACAACTTTAGGAGAGCCTTTAGCTTCAGGAGGATAGATAATGTATGCTAAAAGAGGCGTTAAGATAAATAATAAAATACCCGCTGGCAAAAATGCTACAAACCAGCTAAGCCAGCTTATTGGGGTAATACCCGCTTCTGATGCTGTGCTTATGGCAAGCAGATTCGGAGCAAGACCAGTCAAAAACATAGAACTTGTTACGCACGTAATAGCCAGTGACACCCACATAACATACGCGCCTATTTTACGCGGATTTTTATCTGGGTAAGATTCAAACATTGGAGGGATTGAACTTACTATCGGATAGATAACGCCGCCGCTTCTTGCGGTATTGCTTGGGATAAAAGGCGCAAGAATACCGTCTGTGATGGCTATGGCATATCCGATACCAAGAGTAGATTTTCCAAGTTTTTTGACAAGCCCCAGTGCTAATCTTTTTCCGAGTCCGCTTTGCTGGTATCCAAGACCTATGGCAAAAGCTGCAAAAATGAGCCAAACAGTAGCATTTGAAAAACCGGTCAACCCCCAATTAATAGCGTTTCCACTACTGATAACAGCTGCAGGATCGCCTGATTTTGCAGGACCAACTTTAAAAAATACTGCTATAGCGACGCCGATAAGTCCAACTAATGCGGGCGGAATAGGCTCCAAGATAAGTCCGACTATAACGCCTAAAAAAATACTGAGGTATATCCAAATACCGTGAGTCAACTGTGGTATGCCGTCAATGACAGCTGCCTGCGAAAAATCTATAGTGCAAATTCCTGCAAAATAGACAACAATACCGACTGCAAACGGTATCAAAAGCTTGATGTACTTATTCATACATGCTCCTTCCTAATAAATTTTAAATAACTGAATAAATTTTGACATATTAAAATATCAAACCGTCTCATTGTATTACCTAATAAATTAAAATATTATAAAAAATATATTATTTGACAGCAAATTTTATATTGGCATAAAGTACGATAAAATTATTACTATTATGCTACATTGCAGTAGAAACTTAAATGTTAGTAATTAAGATTTACAAAAGTCACTTAGATTAATAAAATTATTGTGTTAATAAATATCAAAAGATATGACTTGTAACTTCTTTGTTAGTTTTACAATCATTTTTGTATCTTTTTTGATGATGTGGTAATTTGCATAAGATTGTTTTTATTTCAAGTAATTATAAGAACTTAGATGTAAATTATTAATAGTATTTTAGAGATAATTGAAATTAATTACTTATTTATATAATAATATAAAATATAGTAAAAAATATTTTTTATTTAATACTATAGAGGATAAAAGACTCCGAAAATAAATTGATTTATGGCTTGTATATAACTTGCAGTCCTATGCAAAAAACTTTTTAAAGTACTAAGAAGCAAGGACTTTTTGAGATTGAAATAGACTATTTTGACAGTTTTTTAAAATAGTTTTCGTTATTTATCATGTCAAGTTTCTGTTTGTCTGCAAAAGCAATGTCTGCATGACAATAAATAGCTCATTATAACTGTTATATCTTTGCATAATCATTTATAGTCTAATATTTAGGTGACAGGTTATATATATTTCTAAAGCTGCGGATTAGACTTTTACTAAACATTATCTTTACAATTTTGATGAATGGAATAAAAAAGAATGACAAAATAGAAGAAAAATCTGATGGACTAATAAAGCTTCTCGTATTTTATATGGTGGCAAAATCTAATAATAGCTTCAAGTATTATTTTACTCACTATACAAGCAACACTTTTATAAAATCAGGAGTTTGAAAACAATTCCGTCGGCAAACAGATACCGACGGATATTATAAGAGAGTTATTTTGACTTTTTTTTGCTGTCTTTGTCAGCAGGTTT
>JAIRKW010000129.1 GCA_031259875.1 Campylobacteraceae bacterium | reverse complement strand
GAACTCGTACACCCGAAGGCACTACCCCCTCAAGATAGCGTGTCTACCAATTTCACCACGACCGCATAAGTTTAAAGAAGGAGCTTTTTGGGCTCCTTGTGATTATTATAAAAATGGATTTGCAAAAAGCAAAACAAGCGCAATAACAAGAGTATAAATAACCTGCGCTTCAACCATCGCAAGAGCGATAAACATCGTTCCCATGAGTTTGCCGCCAAGACCAGGATTTCTAGCAGTTCCAGCAATTGTAGCAGCCGCAGTATTTCCCATACCAATAGCGCCTCCAAGAGCTGCAATTCCCAAGCCAACACACGCCGCAAGAACAGAGAATGATTTTAGCGTCTCATTAAGAACCGCAACCTCTTCAACTACTTCTGCGCCCTGCTCTTGTCCGAAAGCAGCAGCAATACATACAACCAAAAGAAAAAGAATCTTTTTCATAAGTTCTCCTTAAAAATTTTCACAAAGTCCGTTCGGCTTGCGTATCCCTACTTACCACTTTGCAAGGTGTGATTATAGCCTTACGGAGGTTAAATTTGCTTTAATTAGGCTACTCTTTACTCTCCAAAGCCAACTCTATCTTGGAGCCTTTTTGAAACAACACTTTTACTTTTACTTTATCGCCGACATTTACCACATCGGTTACTCTATTTACTCTGCCCTCAGCCAGTTTTGATATATGCAAAAGCCCGTCAATATCGCCAGGAAGTCCTATAAATGCACCGAAATCAGCTACTCTTTTGACAGTGCCTTCAATTATAGTGCCTTTTTCAAACTCCACGATTTTTGAATGTCTATCTTTGCTATTGCCTCTGCCGCCTCTGTCAAAACTACCTTTGGCATTGCTTACAATGCTCAAAATATGCTCTTTTGCCGCATCAACTTGAAGCCTGCTAATGCCTGCCAATTTTACATCGCCGTTTTCTCTGTCAAGGTCAATTGCAACGTCATATTTTTCTATAATCTCTCTTATTGTCTTACCGCCTTGTCCAATAATATCTACCATTTTACCGCTATCCACTTTGAAGATTTCAAATTTTGGCAAAATCTTTTCATTGACGACTATCTTTGAGGCTGCCTCTTCCATTAAATTTAAGATATGCTCTCTACCTTCTTTTGCTTGATACAAAGCCTCTTTTAAAATCTCAGGCGCAATACCGCCAAGCTTTATATCCATTTGAAGCGCTGTTATACCATCTTTTGTGCCGGCCACTTTAAAATCCATATCGCCGTCATGGTCTTCAAGTCCCATAATATCAGTAAGTATCGCATAATCGCCGTCTTCAAAAACAAGCCCCATAGCAACGCCCGCAACAAGTTTTTGCGTCTCAACGCCTGCTGCTCTTAGCGCCAACGAACCGCCGCAAACAGTAGCCATAGAGGATGAACCATTTGACTCCAATATCTCCGAAACAAGTCTTATCGTATAGAGACTGTTTTTGTCTATAGTCGGTTCTATTGCTCTTTTAGCTAAATTGCCGTGACCAAGCTCTCTTCGTCCGGGAGATTTGAGCGGAGCAGCTTCGCCGACAGAAAAGCCCGGAAAATTATAATTGACCATAAATTTATCAACCTTGCTTGCTTTTTCAGTCAACATATCGTGCATTTGCGCATCTTGATCACTGCCTAAAGTAGCTATTGCTAAAGCCTGCGTTTGACCCCTTGTAAAAAGACACGAACCGTGCGCGCAAGGCAAAATATTTGTAACGATAGATATATTGCGCACATCTTTAAGTCCTCTGCCGTCCGCTCTTGTTCTGCCTTTGACTATCATCTCTCTGACTATATTATGCTTAAACGTCTCAAGAGCAATTTTTACTGCTTCTTTATCCCAATTTGCCGATATAACTGTTTCATCTTTTAAAATGAGTTCAAGCACTTTCTTAAGCTCCATCGCCCGCTCGGATTTTGCCATTTGCGTCAATGCAGCGTAAACATTTTCTTTGTAATTTTCTTTAATATGAAGATAAGCATTGTCATTAGTAATGGACGCTTTGTATTCAAGTTCAGCATCAGCTTTTTTTATAGGCGTAAATACCTCTTCATACACCATAGCTGCACCAGAAATTGCATCTGCGGCAAAATTAATGGCTTCCACCATATCCTCTTCGTTCATTTCATTGATAGATTGGCATCCATTCTCAATAGATGAGACAGCTCTCATTTCTATCATTAAAAGTTCATCTTTTGTGCCGGCTACATACAAATCGAGTGTACTTTTTTTAAGCTGTGAATTTGAAGGATTTACTATAAGCTCATTATCTATTTTGCCGATTCTAACGCCGCTTACACATTTATTGACAGGAATATCTGACAGATATAAAGCAGCGCTTGCAGCATTAAGTGCAGCCACTTGCAAATCCACTTCAGGATCGCAGCTTAAAACAAAAACGACTATCTGCGTCGGATAACCGTAACCCTTTGGGAAAAGCGGTCTTAAACTCCTGTCTATAATCCTTGAAGTAAGTGTTTCAAAATCGCCAGGTTTTGTTTCCCGCTTAATATAGCCTCCAGGTATTCGTCCTGCAGCGTAACTTTTTTCCACATAATTAACCGTAAGCGGTAAAAAATCCTCTTCCACAGCTTTATCTTCTCTTGCTGCAACAGCCAAAATAACAGTATTTTTTATCTTCAAAAGCGCTGCACCGCTAGCGTGTTTAGCGACACTGCCGATATCATAAACCTCTTCTTGATTATTGACCTCTATTTTATACTCCATCACTCATCTCCTTGTGATTTTTGAAACGATATATAGTATTTGCTCGATTTCAAAATATTTAAAATCTCTTCACCATCCAACTCTTCCTCTTTTGTTTTGTAATAAAAATCCGTACACACGAAATTAGCCATACGACTCAGGCAAAAAATGCCATCAACTTCGCTCTCCAGCATTGCCGCTGTATTTTGTGCGATGACGGGTACGCCAAAAGAGGCTGATTTAGCTCTCTTTGAGATAGCTGTTTTCATAGACGCAAGCACTCTCATACCGCTCTCGCAGCCTATGTCCAGCAATAAAACGCTTCTTCCTTTTAACTCCGCCAAAGGAGCACCTCTTCTATATTTATATATCTTTTTCAAGATACTCTCTTCATACTTTCTCTTAGCTTCTCCGTAAACATAATCCAACTTTATCCCGAAAGAGTCGATTAATGCGCTTTGCGTAACTATCTCTTCGCTTTCACTTACTACGCCTATAATGCATTCCGGATTATTCGGCGCAAAAATAGGCTCGCTGAACATAATATCAAAAGACAACCCGGTACTGTTTGATATAAAATTTGCCATCGGAACAGATGCAAGCGATAATGCCATCAATATCCAATCTTCATCCTCCATTTGATGCGTAGGCAGTATCTCTAAAAGCTTTTTAGCCGCCTCTTCGTAAGATGAAAACATATATTCTCCGCTCATTATCTCTTCTTATAAACCTTTCGGATTTTCAGCCAAGGAGTACTCATACTTTACGCCTCCTAAGGGAAAAAGGTTAAAAAGCAGATAAATACCCTTCTTATTAACCGAACTGGCTTTACCCGAACTTGTTAGTTTCGGTGCTATGTCCTCTTTGTATACAAGCTTATAATCCCAGCAATCTTTACTTTGCGCAAAACCTATATTCCACGCTTTCATAAAACTGCCGTCGATATCATACTGAATTTCCCCAAAAAGAGAGCTGTTTTTGAAAATTTTACTCTGTGCGCTCAATGCAACATAGTTATTATCTTCATTTTCATTGTAAGTATGCGAAAGTTGAAAAGTACCTATGCCATTCTCATAAGAGGCATAACTTATGGATTTGATAATTTCACTTTTTTGATGAGAGTATCTTAACTCATTTGAGAGCGACAAAGATGGAGTAACATCAATATTTATCCTATTTTCAAGAGGAGCGTATTTATACTCATAATCCTCAAAGTAATAAGGCTGACGCATTGTGTGCGATAGTATCTTTTCGCCGCTGCTGTCGTAAAAATATTGATTAAATTTAAATACTATCTGCTTTGCTTCGGTATTAATAGGTACAAATTCATCTCTGTCCAAATACCCTTTTTGCTTCTCAAAACTAGGAATAATATATTCTGCGCCAAAGTAGATTTTGTGAAAAAAATCCTCATATGCTTTTGCCAAATCCGTATATAAAGATAAATCATGATAATTTCTAAAGTACTGCCCATAATCATAGCCGTTTAAAATATTGTCATAATTTATGCGCATAAAATAGATATTTTCCGAAATGCCAAAATGCAGCACATCATCAAACATTTGCCAATATAGTGTTGCGGGCAGTTGAAATTCAAACTGCTGTGCTTTGAGTCCTGTTTTTCTGTAATAATTGTGGTATTGCGCGTCAATAGAATATTGAAAATTATTCACGAAAGCAGAATCGGAAAATTTATGATACTGCAGTGTCGGAATCTCTTGCAAAGTGTAGTCATTGCTGCTTTGGTCGGTATCTATAAAGTATTTTGAATAAACACCCACATAACTCTTCTCATCACGTAAAAAATAGTTAAGTCTCGAAGTTACAAGTCTGTTAAAATTATCGGAATCGCTCTCTTGCAAATTTAAATAATCTATATCGTTCAAATACTTTAAATCAATCATTAGTCCATCTTCGGTACTGTTGCCGAAAAATGATGAAAACAGTTTACTCCTATCATAAAGAAAACTGTATCCGTAATGTTTGCTGTTTTTCAGATCTTCTTTTTTTACATAACTGCTTTTTTCTCCAAAAAGTCCTGCAGTAAAATGTCCATTTGAATACGGCGAATCTGCAAAACGCAGCATGCCGTAAAATCCGTACCCCCTATTTAATCTTATCTGTGGGTTAATCTCCAAATCCCATTCATCGTACGGCGCAAAATAAAAAGGCTGTTTAAAAAAAAGTCCATCGTCTCTTTCGTAACCAATCTCAGGGCGCAAAAGACCTGTACGTCTCGTCTTATCAGTCGGAAACGCAAAATAAGGCAAATAAAAAACAGGTATGTCGCCTGCATAAAAAAGTGCATTATAAAGGTGTAAAAAACTGCTCTCTTTATTAAGTTCACCGCTCGTAAAAGTAATTTTCCAATCCGGATCTTCTACATTACAGCTTGAAACAACAGCCTTTTTTGCAAGATATACTTCGCTTGTCGATGACACGTTATCGCAGGTTACCCAAAGTTTACTCTCTCTGTTAAAAAGAAAGAAACTTGAAAAGTTACCGCTGTTTTTATCTTTTTCCAAATCCACAAATAGATAATTACTTCTTGCCGCCTCATCGGAATCGCGGAAAAAATTTACATTTCCAAAAAGTTCCAAACTATTTGTTTGCGCGCTGTATTCGGCACGGTCAGCAGTTATCAAATAGCGCTCCGAATAAATAACTACGCCGCCTTCTGCAAAAATTGTACCGTTTTCATCTTTTACTTTTTTGGTTATAAGTTCTACATTTTGAATTTCAGCCATCAAAAAAAACGGCAGCGCAAATAAAAACAGGTAAATTTTACGCATTTACCACCAATGTTTTTGCGCCGATATCTTCCCATGTTTGTCTTTTAAAACAGTTCAGCGCCCATAAAAAACCGATAAAAAAAACAGCTTCGCTAATGATTCGTATGTTTGCCCTAATAAGTGAAAAAAGAATATTCGGTCTTTGCCCATTTATAATAGAAATAACGCGTATTTTTACAGCCATTTTTCCTGCTGTCGCACCATACATCCAGACAAAAAAAGCTTGATAAGCAATTTTCATCAAAATAATATAAGGTGAAAGGTAATACATTAATGCTGATATTTCTTCAAAACTACTCATATTAATAGTTTTAAATGCATCGTTAAAAGCAAAAAATACAAAAAATGTTATGATAACATCATCTATAATATGCGCAGCTGCACGTTTATATAAAGAAGCTAAGGTGATATTCTCACTCTCAAGCTTTTCAACCAACTCTTTTTCTGTCATTTAAGCGCCTGATATGCAATATCATTTCTAAATTTAATGCCATCATATGAGACTTTTTTTGTCAAATCATACGCATTGTCGCGTGCCTCTTTTATACTTTTTCCAATACCGACACAAACAAGCACACGCCCGCCGCTTGCGTATATAACGCCATCTTTTTTACTGACTCCGGCATACGCTACATGTGAGTTACTGTTATTTTCATCTTCTACTGCTATGGGTTTTAGTTCAGAATTTCTATACGGATAATCCTTGCTTGCGGCCACTACTCCTACAGCAAATTCGTCTTTAAATTTCAAATCAAGCTCGTTTAATCGTCCGATAGCTGCCTTATAAAACAAATCCTTCGCCGACGTTTTTAAAAGCGGCATCAACACTTCACACTCAGGGTCTCCAAATCTTACGTTATATTCAAGCACATAAACTTTTTTATTTACAACCATAGCGCCGACAAAAAGTACTCCCGTATACGGCATACCCTCATCTTTCATGCCTTTTAACGTAGGCTTTACAACAAACTCTTCTACTTGAGCATAAATATCATCATTTGCCAAAGGAGTCGGCGCATATGCACCCATTCCGCCGGTATTTGGACCCTTGTCGCCGTCCAAGAGACGTTTGTGGTCTTGTGCGGCAGGAAGTATCTTATAATTTTCTCCGTCGCAAACAGCAAAAATAGAGAGTTCATAACCGTCCAAAAATTCCTCTATGACTATATTTTTACCGGCATCTCCGAAACTCTCGCCATTTAACATATCTCTTGCGCTGTTTTTGGCTTCCTTTTTGCTTTTGGCTATTATCACGCCTTTGCCAGCACACAGCCCGTCTGCCTTTACCACTATGGGCGCGGTCAATGTATCTATAAATTCATCTGCTTTTTTAATTGAATCTGTTTGTATATATCTTGCTGTTGGGATATTGTGGCGGGATAAAAAGTCTTTCATAAAAGCTTTTGAGCCCTCTAATTTTGCAGCATCTTTTGAAACCCCGAAAATAACCAAACCATGCTTTTTAAATATATCCACTATGCCTTCGACCAAAGGCGCTTCAGGACCTACGATAGTCAGCTCTATATTCTCTTCTTTTACAAATAGGGCAAGCTTTTCAAAATCTTTAATATCTACATTAACACCAAGCTCATCCGTAGCGCCGTTTCCGGGAGCAAAATAGAGACACTCTACGCTCTCATCGCGCTTTAGGGCAAGCGCTATAGCATACTCTCTGCCGCCGCTGCCGACTATCAAAATTTTCATTACTATCTCCGAACAAAAAAAATAGCAATAGCGCAAAAGTTTAAAAACATCTGCACTATTGCTGTTTAAATTAACCCGAGCGGGCGTTCCGCGTTATATATTGGCCCCTTAAAAAAGCCAACGATGCAGAAATGATAAAACCTTTAGGCTGCGGCATCTCGCCTATCAAATAGACTCAAACGACGCTGCGGACACACCGGCTTCATACGCTTTCCGCCAAATCTTAGTGTTGGACCTCATTGTGGCGGGTGTCGCTTCGCCCAGGCTAAAAACCTTACAATTATAGGCTAACTTTGCTTAATCTTTTAGCAAACTCAACGCACGCATCAATGCTTTGTTTAGGGGAAATTAAATATTTTATATCGAGACTGAATGCCGCAGCTGTTTTTTTGCCGATAGCCACAGCTGTAAAATCTTCTCTCCATTTAACGCATTTTAAAAAACACTTTACGGATGATGGGGATGTAAAGATAAAAATTGCGTTTTTTGGTAAATCAAACTCTTTACAAGGCTTGCACACATTCTCATAAACAACGACTTCGTCTACATACGC
>JAIRKW010000124.1 GCA_031259875.1 Campylobacteraceae bacterium | reverse complement strand
TTAGACAGTGCATAATATGTTTATTTTTTTAAATTCTCAAGCTGCAAAAAATGCCTCAATACAAATATGGGACATATAAATTAACAAAGCGCTACTTATCGCCAAACTCTTTTAGCGCATCAATACACTCTTGTACCCATTTTCTTTTAGGATTTTTTAGCTGTTTTACCCATCTATCCAAGTCCGAAAAATCAAAATCCACATCCATTTTTTTAAAACTAATATGCGAATATTTATCTCTCCACGCATTCAATTTGTCAATTTGCCGCGTATTTAAATGGATGATTTGCAAAAACTCATACATAAAAGCCGAATATTCGCTCTTATCTGCCAATTTTTTATTTTCATCATTGAAAGAGGGCTTGATATCGTTGCAAATCTCAAGCTCTATCTTATTTGTCACAGCCGCTCCTACTTTTTGAAGAATATCATGATTTGCAGAGTTTTTAAACTGCTCTATGAGTCTTTGGTATGATGCCAGTCCGTCTTTTAATTCTCCCATTTCTATATGGATTACGCTAAGATTGAGCAGACTTCCTGCAAATAAAATTTGCACATACTCATTTTTGGAATCCTCAAATTTATATATAAACTCATTATAAATATCTATAGCTTCACTTTTTTTGTCCTCTTTTGCATATACATATCCCAAATTTGCCATCACATTTGCCAAAATTATACTAATATTCTCATTGTTTGTATTCCGAAATCTCTCGATAAATTTCTCATAAATTTGCATTTCGCCTTTTGTATCATTTATTGGGTAAGCGATAAGAGCTTGATTGAAAAAAGAGTTTGCTGTTATAGTCTCTATAGTTGTATCATTTAAATTTGCAAACTTTGATATTATCTGCCCATAAAGCCTGTTTTCAGCTTCTATATTGCCCGCATTGCTATATTCCAAAGCTAGATTGAACATAGCCTGTGCCGTTATAGTTTTAATTTCTCTGTTTGTTGAATTTTCAAATTTATCTATCAATTCACGGTAAGCTTCTATCGTTTTGTCTGTTTGGTTTGCGTCGTGCAGTTCAATCGCTCTTATAAACATATTTTGGGCATTTTGCAAAGCCATCTTGTCTTGAAGTTCTTTTGTAGTGTTCGGCACACTTGAGAAAAGAGCAGTTATAGCAAAAACGGCCATAAAAAATATTCTCATTTTAAATCCTTAAAAAGATTTTGCACTATTTTGGTATTCTCTGCAAAACTAAATGCTTCCATGCGGGAATTTTATCACCGTTTTTCCCGATGCTTTTCTCATATTTTTTTTCATCTATCAACTGCCAGTTTCTAAAAATTACCGGTGGAAAAAATGTATCAGCCCTGCCATTGTAATCAACTGTAGTAAGATACAACCTGTCAGCGATAGGAAGAGCCTCTTTGTAAATCTCTCCGCCTCCTACAACAAAAGCCTCGCTCTCATTCCTGCTTTTACAAAGCTCTATCGCTTCTTGCAGACTCGCGCATGTGAAGATACCATCTGTGACAAAACCACTTTTTGATAGTATTATGGAGGTGCGGTTTGGCAAAGGTCTGCCTATAGATTCATAAGTTTTTCTGCCCATTATCAGATGATGAGCAGTAGTAAGCTCCTTGAAGAGTTTCAAATCTTCGGGGATATGCCACAAAAGTTTATTATCAAGTCCTATCTGCCAAGCTTTGCCTACGGCCACGATGATGGAAAGTCTCATACGGCAACCTCGGCTTTTATGTGAGGATGTGCTTCATAATTCAAAAGCTCAAAATCTTCAAATCTAAACTCAAATATGTCTTTTACATTTGGATTTATCTTCATCTGCGGCAGCGCAAAAGGTTTGCGCCCAAGCTGCAAATCAGCCTGTTCCAAGTGGTTGGCATAAAGATGTGCATCACCAAAAGTATGGATAAATTCGCCAAGTTTAAGACCGCAGACTTGTGCGCTCATCATTGTCAAAAGTGCATACGAAGCGATATTAAACGGCACTCCTAAAAATATATCGGCACTTCTTTGGTAAAGCTGACACGACAGTCTGTCCTCCGCTATGTAAAACTGAAAAAACGCATGGCAAGGAGCAAGCGCCATCTTATCAAGTTCGGCAGCATTCCAAGCGCTTACAATAAGACGGCGGCTTGAAGGGTTTGACTTTGACTGTTTTATCACTTCGCTTATTTGGTCAATTGTTTTGCCGTCAGCGCCTCTCCAGCTTCTCCACTGTGCTCCGTAAACAGGTCCCAAATTACCGTCCTCATCAGCCCATTCATCCCAAATTTTTACGCCGTTATCTTTTAAATATTTTATATTTGTATCGCCTTTTAGAAACCACAAAAGCTCATGTATTATTGACTTCAAATGACATTTTTTGGTTGTAATCAATGGAAATCCCTCGTTTAAGTCAAATCTCATTTGATAACCAAACACAGAGTACGTCCCAGTACCTGTCCTATCCTCTTTAAAAACTCCGTTTTGCCTTACGTGGCGCATCAAATCAAGATACTGCTTCAAATCTTTTCCTTTATAAAAACTTTGCTATTTTAGCCAAAAAAATTTAAAAACCTCTAACGCATCAAATCAAGATTAGTCGTATATTATGGTTAATGATTTTATATTCAAAAGAGCTTTACGGTGATTATATGCGCGTTCTTTGGAGTACAAAGAGAATAGTTATGAGGTAAAAGCGTCAAGAGATTACGATAAAAATCCGATAGCAAAAATAGGTAAGAAAATTTTGTATTTTAAAAACCTGAGTTAAAGTACATTTTATGATATAATTTTGGCTTTTAAAACCAAAAATATCTATATAATAAGGCGCATATGAGTACCACTCTTTCCATATATATAGGACGTTTTCAGCCGCTTCACAATGGTCATTTGCATGTGTTAAACCATGCCAGAGAGATTGGCGATACGCTCGTGCTTATAGGTTCTGCTACAGAGGCAAGAAGCATTAAAAACCCTTTTCCGACAAATCTGATAAAACAGATGTTAGAACCGTATGCGGATTTTATAGAAGAGATATCAGACTATCCGTTTGACGACTCTCCATGGCTTGCCGAGATACAGGAAAAAGTTTCAAAATATGACTGCAGATATGATAATGTCTATATCATCGGACACGATAAGGACGAAAGCAGTTATTATCTGAAAAGTTTTCCACAATGGACTCTTAAAAGCATAGATAATTATAAAAAGATAAATGCCACTACTATCCGCGAAGAGCTGTTTAGAGGCGTTATTTTAGATAAAATGATGCCTCTAAATGTTGTAAAAATAATAAAAGAGTTTATGAAGACAAAAGATTGGCAAGACAGGATAGAGGAGTACGCTCATCACATAAAGATGAAAGAGGCTTGGAGTAAAGCTCCGTATGAGCCTATATTTGTAACGACTGACTGCGTTGTGATATGCAATGGTCATGTTCTTTTGGTTGTGCGCGGAGGAAATCCCGGCAAAGGTTTATTTGCACTTCCGGGCGGTTTTTTGGACAGCAAACTTACGATTCAAGAAAGCGCTATAAAAGAGCTTAGAGAAGAGACGCGAATAAAACTTCCCAAAACTCTTTTAAACGGCAGCATTAAAAAAGTTGAAGTTTTTGATAAGCCCGATAGAAGCACAAGAGGCAGAACGGTAACGCACGCATTTTTATTGCAGTTAAACGAAGCGGAACTGCCAAAAGTCAAAGGCGGGGATGACGCGAAAAAAGCTTTTTGGATACCTCTTTCAAAGGTGAAAGAGAATCGCTCTATGATGTTTGAAGACCATTTCCACATAATAAGAAAGCTTACAAATATTTAAGCTTTTGTGGTTTTTAAAGGGCAGCGCCTTTAGAGTAAAACATGCACTCAAAGCGGAGAGCTTGGGTCTATAAATAAACCAAAGAGGTTTAAAATGAACTTTTTACTTGATAGCGACAGCTATAAATACAGCCATTTTGCTCAATATCCGAAAAATGAAGGACTTTTTTCGTATATCGAAGCAAGAGACGGGCAAGAGGTGAAGTTTTTCGGATTGCAGTATATCATCAAAAAGATGCTTACAAAAATGTACACGCAAGATGATATCAAAGAGGCAAAAGAGATTGTAACGGCGCATGGATTGCCGTTTAATGAAAAGGGCTTTGAAGAGTTGAGGCAGCTTGGCTACTTTCCGCTGAAAATCAAAGCCGTGAAAGAAGGCGGAGTTTATCCTGTGCAGATTCCGCTTGTAAGTATCCAAAGTACAGATGCGAGATTTGGCTGGCTAGTTGGCTTCATAGAGACGTTTTTGCTTCGTTTGTGGTATCCGACGACAGTCGCTACAAACTCTTACAAGATAAAAAAAGTTGTACTCAAATACACGCAAAATACCGATTTTAAAGTACATGATATGGGTTCGCGCGGCGTTTCATGCCAAGAAAATGCGCTTATCGGCGGTATGGCTCATCTTCTGAATTTCAAAGGCACCGATACGGTCATCTCGCTTTTGGGTGCAAGAAAGTATTACAATGCCGATATGGCCGGTTTTTCCATTCCTGCTATGGAACACAGCACCGTTACCTCATGGGAGAGCGAAAAAGATGCATTTGCAAATATGCTTAGTGTTTATGCGAAGGACGGCGCGATTTTGGCATGCGTGAGCGACAGCTACGACTATAAAAATGCCGTTGATAAGATTTGGGGCAAAGAGCTTAAAGAGCAGGTGCAAAAAAGCGGCGCGATTATCACCGTAAGACCTGACAGTGGAGACCCGATAGAGCTTATCCCTTATACGCTTGAGAGTTTAGCAGGTAATTTCGGCTTTACAAATGCGCTTGATGGCAAGCTTTTAAATAATGTGAGAATTATCTGGAGTGATGGAATGAATATAGACATCATAGATAAAATCCTCTCCATCATAACAAAAAGCGGCTGGAGTCCGGACAATGTCGCTTTTGGCATAGGCGGAGTTCTACTGCAAAAAGTAACTAGAGACATGTATAGCTTTGCATATAAAGCAAGCGCGATTAAAATAGATGGAAAATGGCGCGGAATATGCAAAAATCCCGTTACCAACCCGATTAAAAAGAGCAAAAGCGGCAGAATCGGCGTTGAGTATATAGGTGGAAAATATATAGTGCGCGACCTTGACAAAGATATATTTGAAAATGTCCTTGAAACTGTTTATTTAAACGGCGATTTGATTAAAGAGTATAAGTTTGAGGATTTGATAGATTAAGTATTTGGAAGCTTTGCTTTAGGGCAGAGCTTCTTGATTGTTATTCCCGCTTAGGCGGGAATCTTGCCCAATCCTAAAAAAATAACAGTGACTATTAAAATATTATCAAAAGAAGCAGTCTTAGTAATACAAAGGATTATTTACACCGTTTGATTTAAAACTCAAATCTATATCCGAAATTTAATTTTTGATTATTGAAATAATCCCCTTTTTGATGAGACCCCTCTATATATAAATGACGATTGTTTAAATTAAACGTTAAACCCGCAGCCGTATCTATAAAACTGCCGTCCAAAGTATATTTATATTGTCTATCGCTGTCGTTAAACAGATAGGATGTATCTGCGTCAAACTCTTTAATGTATCCGCCTTTAATATAGAAATTAAAATATTTCATCTGATAGCCTGCTAAAAAATTCACCCCGCCTATAAGCGAAGTTAGACTATTAAGAGTTGTTTTGAGACCATTAGAAGAGTTTATTGTTGTATTGCCATGCCTAGAGTAAGCAAC
>JAIRKW010000108.1 GCA_031259875.1 Campylobacteraceae bacterium | reverse complement strand
GGCATCTCTTCTGGAGCTAACGCTTATGCAGCAAAAGTTATCGCAAACCGCCCGGAAAACAAAGGCAAAACTATAGTAACAATATTTTGCGACACTGGCGAGAGATATCTAAGCACAACGCTTTACGAAGACCAATAAACAGCGATTTTCCGATAGCAATTATCGGAAAATCTAACTCCTGTTAAAATATTAACCTTTTTATTGTAAAAAATATTTTAAATTCATATATGACAATCGATATTTAAAGAGCTAATGCGTTTTGTCAATTCCTTTATAAAGTAAATTTCACTTTTTGGATACTTGATATGTTATTTTTGCATCTTTACTCATTCCAGCAAAAAGCATATCATTGCAAAACGCAAACAATTAGTTTAAATAAAAGGCATGGGTAACATTTTTTACCTTCTTGTTATATCGAGCGTTATGTGACAATCTACTCTCTTATTAGCATGAATCAAATCACTCTATCATTTTCGTATTATTCGCTTACAATTATTTCGTAATTTCATACAAATTGTAATTCATCAAAGTTTAGGCATTAGCGGCAAGCAATTCAAAATATCTCCATCATTCTTGTATTGATTTATGTTCATTTACATACTGAGCGATAGCTTCCAAAGAAAGCATCATCACAGAGGAATAGAGAGTCATCAAAAATTGCAAACGATTTTTAGATAAAAATACGGCAATTCACTTTTCGTCATTTTCGCACAACAAGCGAAACAAATGCAGAAATCCTCTTTCTCCATTATTGCGAGCAGCAATATATAAGAATTACTAAAAGGATTAAAAAGCAAACCAAAAAACATTAATCCAGCACCCCCTCCCCAAAAAAAACTATAAAACCAAATCCTTCTGTCATTCTTCCTTCTTTTGTCACTTTCGCACGAGTAAACGACAAATGAAGCATATATTGTGAGAGAATAAAGAGTTTTATCAAAACGATACTTACTAGAAATGCACAAATACTTTATTCTGTCGTTCCATGAGATAGAGCGCATTCTTCACTTTGCCAGGAATGCGAAAATCCATTCCTCCATCATGAGATTAGAGCATTAGCAACGCAGTAATCCAAATCATTTTAAAATTCAAAAAACTTAAAATATTTAACCCTTCGTATTGTGGATTGTTACGCTGACTTTGTCAGCTCGCAATGACGGAGGGAGGAACACAAAGAACACATTTATTGTAAAGTTCTGTTTGATTCTGAAGACAAAGAGTGGATTCTCGCATTTCTCGCAAATATTGTTTTGATAAAACTCTTTATTCTCTCACAATATATGCTTCATTTGTCATTCTGTTGTGCGGGGGATGACTGAAGAGGATACACACTTATTGTAAAAATTTGGTTTAGCTCTAAAACGACGAAAAGGCAGGCAGGCGTTAGTGTATTTGACGATGAAATATTTTACTCCATTCGACACTATATACTGTTCATCTAAATTTGTTGCGTTGCCTTTTTCAGTATCAGCATAATATTTTATACTGCCGTAAAGCAATAAACCATCAAGTCATCTATTCTTTCTCTTCACGAAATGACATAAATAAGCCAAAACATTTCAAGCTAAGAGTCATTTTATATAATATCTGATAATATTGTCATATTTTATTTATAAGATTTTATAAAATATAAACCATCCAAAAAAATAGATTTTATCGAAAAAATCGCATTTTTAGGGTATATTATCCAAAAATTCTCATATATATACTTAATAACAATTATCAAATTAAGATTTATTTTATATAATTTCTGATATTATTGCCATATTTTATTTATAAAAACAAGGCAGTAAAAACAATGAAAAAATATATTATATCGTCAGCATTAATAATATCCTCTTTTGACGCGGCTTTTGCCCAAGAGGATCATGAGACTTTAGATGCCATTACAGTGATAGCACAGCAGGAGGAGAGTTCAAAAGTTTATATCGACCCAAAATCCCCTGTTCAACCGACTCCTCCGTCTGACGGTGCGGGGCTTTTGAAAAGTATTCCAAATTTTAGCGTTACAAGAAAAGGTGGTAGCTCTGGAGACCCTCTTTTTCGCGGACTTGGCGGCTCACGCCTTCCTATTACAACAGATAATAGTTTCATATATGGTGGATGTGGTGGACGTATGGACCCTCCGACAGCATATATTTTTCCAAGCTCTTACGATAGAGTGGTCGTAACAAAAGGTCCGCAGACTGTTATATATCCTGGCATCATCACAGGTGCGGTACAGTTTTTAAGAGATGACCTCTACTTTGAACAAGCAGGAGTCAATGGAGATGTTGGGCTTATGGCAGGGAGTTTCGGTAGATTTGACGCTTTTGCCGATGTTAGTGCAGGAACAAGATTTGGCTATATAAGAGTCACTGGCATATACAATAAGCAAAATGATTATGAAGATGCCAAAGGAGAAAGGATACATTCAAAGTTTGAGCGCAATTCGCAGAGTGTGCAGACAGGTTTAACGCTTGATGAATACAGCCTTATAGAACTTACATATGACAGGTCGCGGGGCAAAGCCGCATATGCGGACAGAATGATGGACGGCTCTAAATTTGATAAAGACGCTTACAAAATCAAACTCTCAAAAGACGACATAAACGATGTTTTTAAAAATATAAATTTTCAGTATGGATACAGCTATGTTGACCATGTGATGGATAATTACAACCTAAGACAAAAGGCAATGGGGAATTTCAGTGCTTCAAATCCAGACCGCACGACACAAAGCGCATCTTTGACGGCTGATATCAATATAGCTTTGGCAGAGATAAAATTAGGTGCAGATTGGTTGGATGACAGACACAGAGGACGAAGCGGTAACGGAGCAAGCAAAGCAGAGGCAGACGCTTACAAGTATAAGGATAGAATTGTAAACCAAAAAGCGGACAATATAGGCATATTTGCAGAAGCTAACTTGAAACTAACAGAGGAGAATTTGTTAGTAGCAGGGCTTCGTCATGACAAAAGTAAGGTGAAGTATTCAAATGCAAATGATCAGAAATTTGATTTGAATGCCGCTTTTTTACGCTACGAGTATTATAATAAAGGATTTACCTATTTTGCAGGTGTTGGTTTTGCACAAAGGGTTCCTGATTTTTGGGAGCGCAATAGAAATAAAAATTTGAATAAAGAGAGCAATACAGAGTTTGATGCAGGTATTTTGTATAAAGGTGATACATTAAGAGGCTCATTTAATATTTTTGCAAGCGAGATAGATGATTTTATCTTAGTCTACTCAAATAACACAGCAAAAAATATAGACGCAAGACGGTATGGTTTTGAGGGTGAGGGCGAATGGGAATTTGTGAAAAATTACAAGTTAGGCTTAGCTGCGTCATATACTTACGGCAAAAATAGAAGTAGCGATAAAGCTCTTGGACAGATGCCGCCGTTTGAGCTTAAAGGCTCACTTGAATACAATAATGATATTGTGTCTGCAGCTGTTCTTGCCAGATACGCTGCTGCTCAACATAGAGTCGCCATAGGCGAAGGAAATATAATAGGGCAGGATATCGGTGAAAGCCGCGGTTTTACTGTCATATCAATCAATGGAAGCTGGAAAATAAATAAAAACATAAGCCTCTTTTTTGGCATAGACAATATCTTTAACAAAGAATACAGCGAATTTATAAACAAAAAAAGCTCAAGTGTAGCGGGCTATAATCAACCGACAGATATTCAGATACAAGAGCCCGGACGTCAATTTTGGGCAAGTGTACAGGGAAAATTTTAATTTGTTTGTCAATTTTTTGATAAGGCATTCTTCGATTTGTGCGGGGAAGCATTTTTCAAAAGTGCTTTCCTGTAAACTGCATAAAAGCTGAGCATTTAATTTTGCAAAGCAGCTTGATATTTATTACATACGCAAGAATTATCTGCATGCCCAAATGTAAAAAATAAACCGCTTTCAAAAATAGATAGTCAATTTTTGGCAAAAACGATGACTTATCAAGTGCAAACAAAATATGCTAACTGCACGGATACGCTTTTTATATAAAACCTGTAAAGATTATTTGAAACAAAAATACAAGAACGAACTTATAAACAAGTTTTAGCGGCAGGTTATAATAAGAGTATTCAAGCAAAAAGAGTAGTATACTAAAATCGCATAGTGAAGATTTTAGCTATTGCCAGCAAAATATGCATCTGCTTTTTGTTATTTCTATGCCAATCAAAAAGACACGATTACTTTGTCATTTCCACACGAGCGATAGCTTTTACAAAGTAAGTGCCGTTGCAGAGAAACTGGATTTTTAAAAATCACTTGTGATTTTTGGAGTAAGAATGCAGGAATCCATTTTTTCTGTCATTGTTGCTTTATTCTGTATGAGCTACCCCTGCGTAAACGAAAATCCACACTCCTCTGTCATGAGCTTAAAGCTGATTTCACTTTATTCATTTGATTTGTTTAGGTTTTAATGTTTTGAGGAGTTAGTTATACTTTTTTAGTTTGGTTTATTTGTTTTAGAGTTTTGGTTTTTGAGATTTGAAGTTGGATTGTGAATAAATAAGAAAATTGTCTCTCGTCACTGCAAGAAGCACTGACAATAGAGCTATTTGAAAAATAATTACCACCTTATTCGCTGTTGTAAGCTGTAAAAAATATCATAAATGAAAACAATTAAGAGATACAAAAGTGCAATGTCGTCCATTTCATGAAGATATAATTTAGAATAAACAAGGGCGCCAAAGCGCCCTTAAAGTAACACATTCCCCGTATCTTTTAAAACGGAAGAAATAATTCAAAAGTTATACAAGCCGACCTAGACCATCAGCTAAACTAGCAAGCACTATACCAAGGAAATTGCGTCCTGTAATGCCATCAACATTATCATTTCCGTAAGCTCTTCCATGCAA
>JAIRKW010000057.1 GCA_031259875.1 Campylobacteraceae bacterium | reverse complement strand
TAATATTAAATTTTAGGAATCAGCCTATGAAGCGAGTGAGTTACAAACCTCTTTGCGAGCGATTTTATATCCCAAGACCTACTTTGATTGAGTGGCAGAAGCAACCAAAAAACGATGATAAAAATTGGCGCGCGAGGCATATTGAATATCTAAGAGAGCAGATTGACGCTGAAGAAGAGACAAAAAAAGAGTTGCGTGATAAGGCAATACTTCCGGAAGATATTTTTTTGATATGTGCTTATTTTTTCCTTACTTGCACAAAAAGCATACCTAAAAAACAGGATTTTAAAAAAGCTTTGAAAGAGTTTTTGCTCTATCCCAAAAAGTCTGTTGAGTTTCAGCATGAATTTGCCAAACGAATTTGGAAAGACGGCGAAGATACCAATAGTGGATATTTGAACAGTATGCTTTTAATAGATAGTTTGAGTGTTTTTCAATATTATGTTTTGATACGTGCTGTGCTTAATTTTAATTTAAGACTTTTTAATAATGAGAATTTAAACTGCAGTGAAGGGCTTAAAGGCAAAACTTGGCAGGAGTTGTATATGTATGATAAAGAGTTTTCATTGAAAAATATTACGATTTTTTTTAAAAATGCAGGAATTTTATCATAAAAGTAAAATAATTTTTACTAAATTTTATAAAAACTATCAAAGTCGTAATATAGGCTTTTATCGCATATAAAGTAACAAAATTAAAACTTTTTTAGTAAACTCTTTTTTACTAAAAATTTCCTTAGTCAAACAAAATTTATCTTGTTTAAATGTTGCATATTTACACATACCATATCTCAATAAGTGTTAAAATAATACCCTTTGATAATGTGCAAAAGAATAATATATTAAGATAAAAAAATATTACAAATCCAGCTTTTCAAAGCAAAAAATTAGGAGTAGTAAATGGAGCATCAAGAACTCTATGATAAGATAGCCCAGAGGCTTAAGACTTTGGCTAAATTTCCAAGAATAAAAGAAGAGAAACCGATAGACGCACTTTTGGAAGAGAGCGGCATCAGCAGGCGTGACTTTATGAAGTGGGCTGCTGGTATGACAGCTATGTTGTCACTGCCATCGACATTCACGCCGCTTATGGCTCAAGCTGCCGAACTTGTTGACAGATTGCCTGTTATTTGGCTTCATATGGCGGAGTGTACTGGTTGCAGTGAAAGTTTGTTAAGAACAGATGCGCCAACGATAGACAGCCTTATATTTGATTATATATCGCTTGAATATCACGAAACCGTAATGGCGGCATCAGGCTGGCAGGCCGAGCATAATCTTGAAGAGGCTATAGAAAAATATAAAGGCAGATATATACTTATGGTCGAAGGCGGAATTCCCGCTGGAAGCAGTGAGTTTTATCTGACTGTAGGACCTCACGGCAAAAAAGGAGCAGAGCATGCAAGAGACGCGGCAGCAAGCGCAGCGGCAATATTTGCGATAGGTACCTGTTCAAGTTTTGGCGGAATTCAAGCTGCCAACCCAAATCCTACAAATGCAAAACCGCTTAGCAAAATTACAAACAAACCGGTGATTAATGTTCCAGGCTGTCCTCCAAGTGAGAAAAATATCATAGGAAATGTTTTGCATTACATATTTTTCGGCACGCTTCCATCTTTGGATGTATATAATCGTCCAAAATGGGCTTATGGTATCAGAATCCACGACCTTTGTGAAAGACGCGGACATTTTGATGCGGGCGAATTTGTACAGCAGTTTGGCGATGAAGGAGCTAAAAAAGGTTACTGTTTGTATAAGGTGGGCTGTAAAGGTCCGTATACGTTCAATAACTGCTCGCGTGAAAGATTTAATCAGCATACATCTTGGCCTGTTCAAGCAGGTCATGGCTGTATAGGCTGCTCTGAACCTGATTTTTGGGATGCTATGGGACCTTTTGAGGAACCGCTTGGAGATAGACTCTATAATACTCTTTATTCGGTAGGCGCAGATGCAACTGCAGATAGAGTTGGAGTTGCTCTTTTGACGGTTACTGCGGTTGGCATTGCGGCTCATGCTGCTATTATGGCATTTAAAAAAGATAAAGCTTGAACAAAAGGAAGGATTAGATAATGAGTAAAAGAATAGTAGTAGATCCAATTACCAGAATAGAAGGGCACTTAAGAGTAGAAGTTGTCGTTGATAATAATAATGTCGTAACAGAAGCTTATTCGTCAGCTACGCTTTGGAGAGGACTTGAGCAGATATTAAAAGGCAGAGACCCGCGTGATGCCGGCTTTTTTACACAAAGAATATGCGGAGTCTGTACATTTTCACACTACAAAGCAGGCATCGTTGCAGTAGAAAATGCGCTTGGCATTACTCCTCCTTTAAATGCGCTTTTAACCAGAACACTTATGAATAATGCGCTTTTTTTGCATGACCACCCTGTCCATTTTTACAATCTTCACGGACTTGATTGGGTAGATATAGTTTCAGCTCTTAACGCAGACCCTAAAAAAGCAAGCGATGAAGCATTCAAATATACTTCCACGCCTATTGCAACGGGTGCTGACCACTTAAAGGCGGTTCAAGACAAAGTTGCGGCATTTGCAGGCAAAGGACATTTGGGGCCATTTGCAAATGCATATTGGGGACATAAAACTTACCACTTGACACCAGAGCAAAATCTTATAGCTCTTTCGCACTACCTTGAGTGCTTGAAGATACAAAGAACAGTTGCTCAAATGATGGCTATTTTCGGCGCAAAACAGCCACATCCGCAAAGTTTGACAGTCGGCGGCGTTACATGCGTTATGGATTTGCTTGACCCATCGCGTCTTGGCGAATATTTAGTAAAATTCCAAGAGATTGCAGATTTTATAAACCGCGCTTACTATCCTGACCTTGTCATGGCAGGAAAAGCATATGCCGGTGAAAAAAGCGTAACGGGCGATATGGGAGTAGCCAATCTCTTTACTTACAAAGAGTTTCAGCTTGGCGCAAATGATTGGCTGTTTGACAGCGGTATCATTCTTGACGGTGATATCAGCAAAGTGCATGAAGTTGATGAAAGTAAGATAACAGAAGAAGCTACAAGGTCATGGTATCAAGATGATGAGCCGCTTCATCCGTATGACGGCAAAACAAATCCAAATTACACAGGCTTTAAGAAAGAAGATACGATTGACGGCCAAGGTAAACTCTCTTCAACGCAGGTCATAGATGAGAACGGTAAATATTCTTGGATAAAAGCTCCGCGATATGACGGTAAACCTATGCAAGTTGGACCTTTGGCAAATATAGTGATAAATTATGTCAAAGGAAATGAGAGAGTAGCCAAAGTAGTTGAGAAGTTTTTGAGCGATACAGGACTTCCTGTAGCTGCTGTTTTTTCAACTTTAGGACGTACAGCCTGCCGTATGATAGAGGCAAAAGTTGTTGCAGATAACGGACTTGAAGCATTTAATAATTTGATTGCAAACTTAAAAGTTGACCAAGAGACATGTGCTCCTTATGTTATTGATAAAAACAAAGAGTATAAAGGCAGATACATGGGGCATGTTCCAAGAGGAACTTTGAGCCACTGGGTTAAGATTAAAAACGGTGTTATTGAAAACTATCAAGCTGTCGTTCCGTCTACTTGGAATGCTTCTCCAAAAGATGCCGGCGGTGTAAGAGGACCATACGAAGAGAGTTTAATAGGTCTTAAGATAGCTGATTTGTCAAAACCTCTTGAAATCATTAGAGTCATTCACTCATATGACCCTTGCATTGCATGCGCGGTGCACGTGATGGATACAAAAGGCAATGAGCTTGGCTCTTATAAAGTTGCTCAAGACAATATAGTCTGCTAGGAAGAGGAGAAAATATGTCTAAAGAATTTGTTAGAGAAGCCGAGACAGAATATACCTCGGGCACTAGATGGGTGCATTGGTTGAGATTTGTCTCTATAGTGGCTTTGAGCATTACGGGATTTTATATCGCTTATGTTTTCGTAGCTCCCGAAATTTCTAATGAGCCGGTTTTATTTTTGCATGCAAAGATGAGAATGTGGCATCAGATATTCGGATTTTTGTTGATAGCTATTACGATATATAAAATTTATCTTTTTTTCTTTGATAAAAACAAAGTTCAAAGATTGGAGATTATCTCTTATAAAGATGTTTTTGATTTGAAAGTCTGGATAGCACAGATAAAATATTATCTTTTTTTGGGCGAACACCCAAAATTACACGGAGTTTATAACCCATTGCAATTTGTAACTTACGCATTTTTTTATGTCGTATTGATTTTACTGTGCTTGAGCGGTTTGATACTTTATGTACATGTATACCATGAAGGGCTTGGCGGGGCGTTGTATCCTCTGATGCGCTGGTTTGAGGAGCTTTTTGGCGGACTTGCCAATGTAAGGACTATCCATCATATAGCTATGTGGGTTGTTTTTATATTTGTCCCTGTGCATATATATATGGTTATATTTAACTCCATAAAGGGCAAAGAGGGCGCGTTAGACGCAGTTGTAAGCGGCTTGAAGTTCAAACACAAAAGCCACTAACAGCAATTTATGAGAATACTACTACTTGGTATCGGCAATATAATGTTCTCCGACGAAGGGGTCGGAGTTCATCTTTGCCGATACATACAAAAAAAATACCGTTTTATTTCCCTTGAACACACGCTTGATTTCATCGACGGCGGAACATTAGCCGAAAGATTGATACCGATAATAGTTGAGTATGATTATGTTATTATATTAGACTGTATAAGCGCTGATGGCGGAGAGTTCGGCGATGTCTATTTTTTTGACTTTGACGATATTCCAAAGCATATCTCATGGCAGGGAAGCGCTCATGAAGTTGAGATGCTTCAAACACTGATGATGATGGATATAGTAGGCGACAGACCAACAACAAAAATCATAGGTATAATTCCAAAAGTTGTTGAAGGGACTACCTTGAAACTTACAGATGAGGTTATAAAGGGTTCTGAAACTATGGAAAGAGTGCTTACGGGACACTTAAAAGAGCTTGGATTTAGCGTTGAAGTTATAAATGATGAAATTAACATTCAAAGTGAAGCTTACAAATTTGGTCAAGATGAGGATTTATGATATTAGTTTATGAGTTTGAGTATATTTCAAAAAATAGTGTTTTGGAAAATTTTCTGCAAGTTTTAGCAGTAAAAGAGGGCATAGAACACTACATCACAAAAGATAAAGATAAAGTCTTGTTATATGCAAGAGGCGATGAAGAGAGACTGGTAGCTTTTTCAGATAAATTGTCAAATTCGCTTCCATTTTCTGTCTTTTTAAAGTCCACCTCTGTGAGCGTTACAGATAAATGGAACAGCAATGAAGCTGTTAGGGTACAAGAGTGCGAGGTTTATATCCCTTTTACCAAGCAGGCTTTAGAGACAGCAAAAAATGAGTTTAATCCATTTGTAAAAAATGAAATAGGGCAAAATTTTGACATAAATCCACCCCTTGTTTTTATAAATGACGGCAAAACGGTTTTATATGACGATAATTTCAAAGAAGCTTTCCATAAAGCTGCCGACATCATAGCAGGCGGCGGAAAGATAAATTTTAAGACGTTAAAAGGTGCATTTTGTATATCCGAGGCAAAAGACAAAAATTATCAAAATGATATACTCATAATACCTTGCGATTTAAGCCTTGTCGGCAAAATCGCCGTCATGGAGGATGGGGAAGCGGCAGTGCTGGCTTCGCTTGAAAAACCTATCGTTAAAGCGCACACAAACATGGTCTTTAGTTCGCAGTATCCTAATTTTCCAAAGTTTGTAAGATTAAAATTAGCAGATGACCTGTTTTTATATTTTCTATCTTTGGCATTATTTGAAAAAGGCGTCAAATTTACCGTTTTAGAAGCAGAAGATAGCACGCTTGCCGCTTCACTTTACTTTAAAAATGATGTCAAAAAAGATGTTCAGTTTGAAATCTGCCATCTTAAAAACGCTCATAATATCATACTAAAAGGCACCTCTTTTACTTCACCGGAACTTTTAAAATCCATCAAGCAGGTTAAAAATCCGCACCATATGCAGTTTGCGGCAGGCATTCAAGAGCTTGATTTGTTTGAAGAGGCGAACTGCGGTATATATTTGAGTTTGAAAAATGACGATATGATGATGTTTTATAATGCGCAAACGGGCGTTCTTGATATGGTAAATATCACTTATGAAAACTCGCTTGCACAAATGCTGGAAAATATCGCCAAAGAGGACGAAACGAGCGCAAAACTTATAAAAAATTACACCGAAAAATTCCCTTTAGTTATTGCAAAAGCCAAAGAGATTTTACTAAAAACAAAAAATATCGCCAATCTTTGGAGCGCAGCTGCCTTTTTAATGGGTCTTGGTGAGAATTTGGATGAGGCGCAGGAGAGACTGTTTGAAAATATCGCGACATTTGGCGGGCAGAAGGGTCCTAGAGTTGATTATAAACTTTTAGACGAAAAGAGTGTGAAAACAACCATCGATGCACATAAATTTATAAAAAGCGTAATGAGTTTTCGTCTGGCTGGTGTAGATGATGGACTTTTGTCATACGGCATAAGCGAGAGTTTGGTATATTTTCTAAGCGATTTTACAGATAAGATGAAAGATGAGTTTGAAGCAAAAAATATCCTTCTCATGGGCTCGATGTTTGGCATTAAAACCATATCAAATCTTTGCGTCAAACATCTTAGCGTAAGTCACAAAGTGTATTTCAATAAAGAGCTGCCCATAGAGTTATGAAAATTTGCAAAACTTACGAGATTGAAGGCATAGTGCAAGGAGTCGGGTTCCGCCCTTTTGTCTTTATGCTTGCAAAAAAGTATCTTCTAAACGGATTTGTATATAACCGTTCAGTTGGCGTGTATGCAGAGGTTGAGGGTGAAGAGGAGCTGATATCTAAGTTTGAGTTTGAGCTCCAAAATCATCCGCCTGTGCTTGCGCACATAGATAAAATCACCCAAAAAACTGTGCCTTTGCAAAACTTTACCGATTTTAAAATCTTAAAAAGCAAAGCGTCATTCTCCAAAAATACACCGATTTCACCCGATATCTCTTTATGTCCTGATTGTCTGCGTGAGATGAGAGATAAAAACAACAGACGCTTTGGTTATGTACTTATTAATTGCACAAATTGCGGTCCTAGATACTCCATCATAAAAACAGTCCCGTATGACAGGATAAACACTTCTATGAGCGTTTTTGAAATGTGTGAAGAGTGCAGGGCAGAGTATAACGATCCCTCAAACCGACGCTATCACGCTCAACCGATATCCTGCCCGAAATGCGGACCAAAGATAACATTCACAGACATTAGAGGTGGTTTCAAAACCGACACAGAACCGCTTGAGAAATTAGCCAAAGCGATAAAATCGGGCAAAATAACAGCATTAAAAGGTTTGGGCGGATTTCACATCATTTGCGATGCGTCAAATGAGAGTACGGTTAAGCTGTTAAGAGAGAAAAAGCGCAGACCTGCAAAGCCTTTTGCCATCTTGATGGCTTCGCTTGAAATGGCAAAAGAGTATTGCGATATAACCGAGTGCGAGCAAGAAGCGCTTTTATCCCGCGAAAAACCCATCGTGCTTGTAAAAAAAAGAAACGCACTTAACGATATTATCGCGCCTCATACAGACAGGCTCGGTATATTTTTGCCCTATACTGGACTGCTTGTCGGGATTTGCGAACTTGTTGGCAGGCCGCTCATTGCAACTTCGGCAAATATAAGCGGAGAGCCAATTATCACAACTGCCAAAGAGATTGAAAATAAACTTGGCGGCATTGTGGACGCTTATGTTGATTTTGACAGAGAGATTATAAATTTTTGTGATGACAGCGTTGTGCAGTTTGCAGGTAAAAACAGCATTTTTTTGAGGCTTTCAAGAGGTTACGCGCCAAAATCATTCAAAACCTCTTATGAGTGCAAAGAGAAGATTTTAGCACTTGGTGCACATCAAAAAAGCACCATTGCCGTTTTTAACGATACAAATATCACCATAAGCCCTTATATAGGGGATTTGGAGAGTATTAAGAGTATTGAAATGTTTGAGCGCACCATAGATACATTCAGAAGATTTTACGATTTTAATCCTTCGCTTTTAGTCTGCGATAAACACCCTCATTATGCCTCTGTGATGTGGGCAAAACGGCAAAATATGCCAATCATCGAAGTGCAGCACCATTATGCGCATATTTTAAGTATTATGTTTGAGCATGACATAAAAGATGAAGTTTTGGGCATCTCATGGGATGGGACAGGATTTGGAGATGATAAAACTATCTGGGGCGGGGAGTTTTTTTTATGCGATTTGAAGCATTACAAGAGAGTATATTCATTTAAACCGTTTAAACTTTTAGGCGGTGATGGGAGTATCAAAAATATAGACAGAATAGCCTTTTCCATACTATATCCCGCAAAAGACAATGCTGTTGCGGCAGCATTTTTAGATAATTTTTCCAAAGAGCAGAAATATCTTTTAGAGCAGTCTTACAAAAAAGATATAAACGCACTGCTTTGCAGCTCTGTCGGACGCCTTTTTGACGCTGCTGCCGCGATAATCCTAAAACAAAAAAGCGTGACGTATGACGGCGAAAGCGGACTGTATTTGGAGGCTTTGTATGATAAAAGCGTGCAGGATAGATATGCGGTAGTTATAGACAAAAACGGTATGGTGGAATATATCCATTGGTTTTTGGGAATGCTTGAGGACGAGCCTAAAGTTGCCGCTTCAAAGTTTATCAACACTTTGGCAGCATTGACAGTGCATATAGCCAAAAAACAGAGAAAAAAAGTCGTGCTTGGCGGAGGCGTTTTTCAAAACAGAACACTCGTAGAAAAAATAGCAGAGTTGTTGGAAAAAGAGCACATAGAGTTCTTCTTGGCAAAAAGTATTTCGCCAAACGACAGCTCTATCGCTCTTGGACAGATAACTTATGCACTAAATAATTTATAGCATACTAAGTATTTTAATACTATCATACAACAAATATTCACTTAAGGCATACAAACGATGGATAAAATAATACGATTTACAATTTCACTCCCAGAACCTCTTTTGGATGAGCTTGATAAAAAAGTTACGGAGCAGGGGTATGTTTCAAGAAGCGAATTTATCAGGGATTTGATAAGAGAAAAGATGATAAAAGATGAATGGGAAGGCGGATATGACGAAGTTATCGGTGTTTTGACTATTGTATATACACATCATCAAAATGATTTGGTTCAAAAAATTACCGATATTCAGCATGACGCCAATGTGCACATCATGTGTACCACCCATGTGCATGTAAATCACGAAAACTGTCTTGAGACTATAATGTTGAATGGTTTGGCTGATGATATTGTAAATTTTTCACAAAAGATTTCAGGTCTTAAAGGGGTAAAATTTGCAAGACTTGTCAAAGCCGCAGTTCCAGTGTCGTAGATGGGCAATTAAGTAAAAATTTTGATAGCATGCACATCTGCATAATGCAAAAATATGTTTTGTTATTTTAATATTGACTTTCACCTCCCGTGAGACTAAATGACAAGAAACTGTGTTGTGAGGGAATAAAAAGTTTTAGCAAAACAATACTTGTGAAAAATGTGCAAATTCATTTCTTCCGTCATTCCCGAGTAATCGGAAATCCAAAAAGAATTAAAACAAATGTTGGAATAAAAAAGAGAGATTGGAAAAGAATATGGAATGTAAAAAATGCACAAACCCTCCTTTATTGTTTAGGAAGATGGATTCCCGTTTTCACGGGAATGATGGAAGAAGCGGGAATGACGAAGAAGGCAGATAAATTCTTTGCGTATACGTTTACTTTGTAAGCTTGTCGTTTGGTTGCGGGAATGACGCATAAGTGTATTTGTACGTGAAT
>JAIRKW010000156.1 GCA_031259875.1 Campylobacteraceae bacterium | reverse complement strand
TCAAGCTCTTCTTTATTTATGCCTGATATATGAGATAAAACACTTAATATAAATGATAGACTCTCTTTACACTCTTTAACGCTTGTTATCACCTCTACTCTATTACATGTAGAAAGTATCACCACTTCATTGATATTTTCGTGATTTGTTATCATTTTAAGGACATTATAAAGCTTTTCTTCATTGTTAAAAGAGAGCTTTTCTCTTGTTTTTATATCTGTATTTTTATGAGTAAAGCTCAATGTCATATACTGCATTAAAAATCTCTTTCTACCATCTGCCTAACAATATCATTTAAACCGTCTATGTTATATTTTCCTATTGCATTAAGCGCTTTATCGCCAAAATATTTAGCCTCTCTTGTGCATAACATTATAATGCCGTACTCTTCCATTTTGTCTTTTATCCAAGTGTTTTCATAACTGCTCAAACTCTTTTTGCGTAAAGTCATCAGATGTTTTTTATCTTTTTCTTTGCATTGTTCATATAAATACAAGTAGGGCAGAGTCACCTTTCCTTCTTTAAAATCGTGCAAAGCAGGCTTACCAAGCATTTTATCGCTTGAAGTGATATCTAAAACATCATCTATTATTTGAAATGCAAGTCCTAAATTTTTGCCATATGCGGCAAAATCTCTGCCTTCAAACCCTTTCAAAACTGCAGCAGCATAAGCTGAAGCTTCAATCAAAGAAGCTGTTTTGCAGTAAATCATCCTAAAGTATTTATCTTTGTCCGTATTAAATATTTTTGAAAGTTCCACATCTAAAAGCTCTCCTGCTGACAAAGATGCAACAGCCTTTGAGACAAATTCCGCTGCAGACTGCGGCAAAAGCGTCAATTGAGAAAAGGCACATGAATACAAAATATCGCCCATCATTATAGCTGTCTTATCGCCGAAATCAGCATTAAAAGAGTTTACATTTCTGCGTATTAAAGCATCATCTATCACATCATCATGAAGCAAGCTTGCCATATGTATCATCTCTATTATCGCAGCAAGCATAGATGTTTGTTCCGAGCTTCCAGCTATTTCAAATATAAGCTTTGAACGCAATTTTTTGCCCTGTTTGGGAATCTTGTCATAAAACGATACTATGCTCTCCTCGCCCAAATTGACAATAAATGAGCGCATAAGTCCATCTATATTTTTCATCTTAATTACTCGTGTTGGGATAAAATTTCACCTACTTTGCCTATAAAAAAGTCGTTTTTACTCTCTTCTACAGCATCAGGATTTTCATATATAGTCTCTTGTATTTTACTCTCAAACTCATCGCCAAATTCACATCTTAACAGATATTCCATTGCTGCAAATCGTTCTACCCACTCTTCCATTACATCTGTTACTAAATTTTTATTGGCATTAAAAAGCATATCAAAAAACTTAGAGCGCGGACTTCCAGTTAAAATATCATTTTCATCTATATTTAACAAATCTTTCATTATACTCGTTTCTATATCGTGATTTTTAAAAATTTTGATTATAGCACAGCAATCTTATATTTAAACATAATAATCCACACAATCTATGTCTGCGGCCATCTTAAATAGGATGTAAATTATGTAAATCTTATTCTCGCTAAATGCCTTGAAAGAGATTTCATATCTATAATAATGCAAAATTAACACTTGCATTGGATTTTATTTTAAGTTAAACCTGACTATTATTGCCAACTTAATTAAAATATGTAGTATAATTCTAGCGATACACAGTGATTTAATTTATACTTTTCCGATAAATATACTTGACAATTGAAAAAAGTTTTTGCTATACTTATGGCAATCTTTTAACAGGCAGGTAACTCAATGGGTAAAAAAACCATAGCAATACACGAAGGTTACGATAAAGATAAGCACGGCACAATGGCTGTGCCGATATATCAAACCACAGCTTATGATTTCGGTTCTGCCGAAACAGCGGCAAATCGTTTCGCTTTAGCAGAACTCGGACCAATCTACACAAGACTCAACAACCCTACAACAGACATTTTGGAAGCAAGAATAACAGCTTTGGAAGAAGGCGGCGGCGCGGTTGCCGTAGCAAGCGGACAGGCAGCTTCATTTTACTCTGTTGTAAACCTTGCAAGGTCAGGTGAAAATATCATAGTAGCCGAAAAAATTTACGGCGGTTCTATAACGCTTTTAACTCATACTATAAAGCAGTTTGGCATTGAAGCTAGAATTTTTGACAGTGATAATGCTGATGATTTGGAGAGTTTGATAGATGATAAAACAAAAGCTATCTATTTTGAAACTCTCTCAAATCCGCAAATTGCAATTCCCGATATAGAAAAAATAGTCCGCATAGCCAAAAAATACAATATAGTCACGATAGCCGACAACACAGTCGCAACGCCGATACTGCTCAATCCTCTTACGATAGGAGTGGACGTAGTGGTTCACTCTGCCAGCAAATATATATCAGGAAACGGGACAGCCATCGGAGGACTTGTCGTAGAGAGAAAAGAGTTAAATGCATTTTTGAAAGACAACCCGCGATATCCGCAGTTCAACGAGCCGGACGCAAGTTATCACGGACTTGTTTACGCATCGCTGCCGCTTCCAATATTTACGCTAAGGATACGACTTGCGTTTATAAGGGATATAGGCGCGACTATTTCGCCTTTTAACAGCTGGCTTTTGATACAGGGATTGGAGACTTTGAGTTTAAGAATCAAAGAACACTCTTTAAGCGCACTTAAAATTGCTGAATTTTTAAAATCCCACCCAAAAGTAAAATCCGTCTTTTATCCAGGTCTTGAAGGAGACAAATATCACGAAAAAGCGAAAAAATATCTAAAAAACACGCTCTCTTCGGGACTTCTTAGCTTTGATACAGGAAGTTTTGAAAAAGCAAAGCAGATATTAAATTATACAAAAATCTTTAGCGTAGTTGTCAATATAGGTGATTCAAAATCCATCATCACTCACCCTGCCAGCACAACGCACCAGCAGGTTCCTAAAGAGGATTTGGACAAATCGTTCGTAACCGAAGGGCTTGTAAGACTTAGCATTGGTCTTGAAGATGTGGATGATTTAATAGCCGACTTGACACAAGCATTAGAAAAGGTCTAAAAATGTCTTTCATCACAACAAAAGGCGTATACGGTTTAAACGCAATGTACGAACTCACTCAAGGCGATGGAGTAACCCCCATGCAGATAAAAAATATCGCGCAAAAGGCGGGGATTCCGTTTAATTATCTGGAGCAGCTTCTAAATCAATTAAGAAGAGCGGGGCTTATCAACAGCGTGCGTGGCGCAAAAGGCGGATATCTGCTGGCAAGAACACCCGATAGGATACTGATTTATGACATCTTGGTAGCGCTAGAGGGCGAATTGGCATTTGCCGAATATACGCTTGATAATAAAATCTTGGAAATGTTTTTCAAAGATATGCAAAATGGGATTGAGGAGTTTTTGAAAGTTCCCTTGTCAGAATTTCAAAAATATGAAAATATACTATTAGACGGTTTAACGTATTCTATTTAAGGAGATTGTTATGGGCTATGCAAAAAATGTTACCGAACTTATCGGGAATACACCACTTGTGAAATTAAATAAAATTTCAGAAGAGAGCGGCGCTTTAGTACTTGGAAAATGTGAATTTTTAAATCCAAGCCACTCTGTCAAAGACCGCATAAGTTATGCGATGATAAAAGACGCACTTGATAAAAAACTGATTGATGAAAATTCTGTTATTATAGAGCCTACCAGCGGCAATACAGGTATCGGTCTTGCGACTGTAGCCGCGAGTTTTGGCCTTAAACTTATCCTTACTATGCCAAGCTCCATGAGTATCGAGAGAAGGAAACTTTTAGCGGCACTTGGAGCAGAACTTGTACTTACCCCTCCTGAACTTGGCATGAAAGGCGCTGTAAATAAAGCTATTGAACTTGGAAGTGAGATAAAAAACTCTTTCATTCCTCAACAGTTCGCAAATGCGGCAAATCCAGAAGTGCACAGAAAAACGACAGCACGGGAGATATTAAATGACCTTGATGGCAAAGTGGATATTTTCATAGCGGCGGTTGGCACGGGAGGAACGCTGACAGGTGTGGGCGAAGTACTTAGAGAGAAAAACCCGCAGGTTCAAATAGTAGCGGTAGAGCCTGATACTTCGCCTGTTCTCAGCGGCGGTAAACCAGCGCCTCATAAGATTCAAGGCATAGGTGCAGGATTTGTACCTGATGTGCTTAATACCAAAGTGTATGATGAGATTTTAACGGTAAGCTATGAAAATGCTTCACAAACTTCAAGAGCTTTAGCTAAACAGGAAGGACTTTTAGTAGGCATCTCTTCTGGAGCTAACGCTTATGCAGCAAAAGTTATCGCAAACCGCCCGGAAAACAAAGGCAAAACTATAGTAACAATATTTTGCGACACTGGCGAGAGATATCTAAGCACAAC
>JAIRKW010000139.1 GCA_031259875.1 Campylobacteraceae bacterium | reverse complement strand
ATTCGGCTTATTTTGGCAGTGAGCAGTTCAAACTCTTTATGTTTTCCGTAACTTCCTGCTGTGCCGATGAAGAGTAAATTTTTTGTCAAAATGTGAAAGATACATATCTGGGCAGCAAATGAGGTCTTGCTCATAATCTAACAGTCACTCCCTCATTTTTTAGATATCTTTTCAAGTCCATTATCTCTATCTCTCTAAAATGAAATATTGAGGCGGCAAGAGCAGCATCGGCATAATTTACAAAAGCCTCTTTTATATGTTCCATACTTCCCGCTCCACCGCTGGCGATAACGGGGATATTCAACATTCGGCTCATTTTAGAGGTTAGTTCTATATCATATCCGTCTTTTGTGCCGTCTTTATCCATAGATGTCAAAAGTATCTCCCCCGCACCTCTATTTTCAGCCTCTTTTGCCCATGCAAGCGCATCTATACCCATATCTATCCGTCCGCCATGTTTATATATATGCCAACTGCTGCCGTTTTTTTTTGCATCAATCGCTACTACTATGCACTGACTTCCAAAGCGTGAAGCAGCTTGCGTTATAAGTTCGGGATTGTCAATAGCGGCAGAATTTATACTCACTTTGTCACAGCCTACATTTAATAGTCTATATATATCATCGAGTTTGCGTATGCCGCCGCCTACAGTCAAAGGTATAAAAACCTCTTTGGCAACTTTTGCAACCAAATCAACTATAGTATCTCTTTTTTCATTGCTTGCTGTGATATCCAAAAAACAGAGTTCATCTGCTCCTTCATTGTTGTAGCGTTTGGCAACCTCTACGGGGTCTCCTGCGTCTTTAAGCCCAACAAAATTGATGCCTTTGACAACGCGTCCGTTATTAACATCAAGACATGGAATGATTCGTTTTGCAAAAGTTTGCATAAAAACTCCAAAAAACAGTTTTGCCTATAATATCAAACCATTCAAAAAAAAAGACTGAAAAATCACTTTTGCAGGCAAAAACAAAAACAATTAATTTATCACATAACAATTATGTAAGCAAAGATTGGCTATACTCCACCATTAAACAGTTCAATTTGGACACATGGCGATAAAAGCAAAAAAACATTTTGGTCAAAATTTTCTGACGGATAAAAGTTTTACAGACAAAATCATCCAATCGATGCCCGATATAGAAGGTGTGAGCCTTATAGAGATAGGACCTGGATTAGGTGATTTGACGAAAGCGCTGCTTGAACGGTATACCGTTTTGCGGGCTTATGAAGTCGATGAAGAGTTATATGAGCATTTAAAAGATGCTTTCAAAGAAGAGATAAAAGCCAGCCGTTTGGAGTTATGTCTGGGCGATGTATTGGAATATTGGAAAAAGGGCGCTCTTTGTCCAAATCCATATTTTATATGTGCCAACATTCCTTACTATATCACGACACCTATTATTTATAGGATTTTGGAAGATAAAAATTGTGTTGGCGCTGTTTTGATGGTGCAAAAAGAGGTAGCCTTAAAACTTACTGCCTCTTACGGATGTACTGACTACTCTTCTTTGTCTGTTTTGGTTCAGATTTTAAGCGATATAAGCACTCTTTTTGAAGTGCCAAAATCCGCCTTTTCTCCACAGCCTAAAGTTGATTCGGCTGTTATTTGCATGAGAAAAAATATGAAGTTAGGGTTGGAGTTTCGCGATATAAAAGAGTATATTTTGACCGCATTTAAAGCGCGCGGAAAAACTTTGCGAAAAAACCTTTTGAGCCATTATGAACAAGTTGAAGAGCAGTTTTTTAAGCTCGATATAAAACCAAATCTTCGTCCTCATGAATTAGCCCCAGATATGCACTTTCGTCTATTTAAAAACTTAAATAAATAAAAAAGGTAATAAATTATGGACGACAAAAGCACTCAAGATGCACCCAAAAAGCGGTTTCGCAGGCGTAAAGTAAAAAAAACGGAAGAAAATAGCGCAAGCCTGCATGAAGCGGCAGTAGAGGCTAAAAAACTCTCCGCAAAACCGCAAAAAAGTGGTTTGCAAACACAAAATACACATCGAAATGATACTAACGCGGCAGATAACAGTGAAAATGTTAGTAAAAACAGTACGAGAAGACACAAAAGAACCAATCTCCCTCCTTCGCCTATAAGCGGAAATGAGTCGTGGCAAAAAGCGCTGCAAAGTGCGATAGAAGCCAACAAAAAATCTCACTACGAGAGGCTTAGCAGTTTTAGAAAAATACAAAAAGGTTCTAACAAAGTACGCATAACTCCGCTTGGCGGACTTGGCGAGATAGGCGGAAATATCACTATTGTGGAGACTAACACAAGCGCCATTGTTATAGATGCGGGCATGAGTTTTCCCGACAGCGATATGCCCGGAGTTGATATACTGATACCGGATTTTAGCTACTTGAAAAGTATCAAAAACAAAATTGCGGGTATTTTGATAACTCATGCCCATGAAGACCACATAGGGGCGATTCCATATCTTTTTAATGAGATACAACTGCCTCTTTATGCCACGCCTTTGCCTCTTGGCATGATATCAAACAAGCTTGAAGAGCATGGTTTGAAAAGTGCAAGAAACTTATTTCGCCCTGTTGAAAAGAGAAAGATTTATAAAATAGGCGAATTTGAAGTAGAGTGGCTTCATATCACACACTCTATAGCAGATTCTTCTGCGCTTGCGATAAAGACAAAAGCAGGCACAATCATACACACCGGCGATTTTAAGATAGACCATACGCCTATAGACGGATATCCTACCGATTTGCATAGACTTGCGCATTACGGAGAAGAGGGGGTTTTGTGTTTACTAAGCGACAGCACAAATTCGCACAAAGAGGGATTTACACGTTCTGAAAGTTCTGTAGGCAAAACATTTGATGCCATTTTTTCCAAATCCAAAGGCAGAGTTATCATGTCTACCTTTTCTTCAAATATTCACAGAGTTTATCAAGCTGTTCAGCACGGTTTAAATTACGGCAGGAAAGTGTGCGTCATAGGACGCTCTATGGAGAGAAATATCTTTACGGCGATAGAGCTTGGATACATAAGTCTTGATAAGAGTATCTTTATAGATGCTCATGAAGTGAATAAATACAACGATAATGAAGTGTTGATAGTTACGACAGGTTCTCAAGGCGAAACTATGGCAGCGCTTTATAGAATGGCGACAGACGAGCACAGGCATATAAAGATAAAACCCACAGACCAGATAATTATTTCCGCCAAAGCGATACCGGGCAATGAAGGCAGCGTCTCTACAGTGTTGAACTTTTTACTCAAAAGCGGTGCGAGTGTTGCGTATCAGGATTTTAGCGAGATACATGTAAGCGGGCATGCTGCGCAAGAAGAGCAAAAACTCATGCTCCGCCTTGCAAAACCCAAATTTTTCCTGCCTGTTCACGGAGAATTTAACCACATTACAAAACACAAAGAGACTGCCATGGAGTGCGGGATACCGTCGAAAAACATTCTGCTCATGGAGGACGGCGACCAGATTGAAGTCTGTACGGAATATATTAAAAAAGTCAAAAGTGTCAAAACGGGTAAAATATTTATAGACAATCAGATAAACAGTCAAATAGAAAATGATGTCGTTATGGACCGCCAGCAGTTGGCGGATTCGGGCGTTGTCATGATAATTGCGCAGATAGACAGGCGAGAGAAAAAGCTTATCGCAAAGCCAAAAGTCGTAAGCTATGGACTTGTAGCGGACAAAAATGATAAAGAGTTTTCAAAAGAGATGGAAGAGGTGCTTGTGCAGTTTTTATCGAATGCAAAAAAAGATGTGATAGAAAATAGAGGGGCTGTGGAAAATGAGGTGCGGCAAGTCGTGCGAAAGCATATCTTCAGAAGTATGAAAAAATATCCTACGATTGTTCCGACAATCTTTATCATGTAAGGCTTAAAATGGATTTTAAGAAAATAGCAAAAAGCGTTTTGGAGCTTGAAGCAAAAGAGATAATGCGTTCAGCCGAGAGATTGACAGACGATATCAGTGCAGCTGTTGAGACCATATATAATATAAAAGGCAAATTAATCATCACTGGAGTCGGCAAAAGCGGACTTATAGGCTCAAAAATAGCTGCAACTCTTGCCAGCACAGGAACAAGCAGCTTTTTTTTACATCCGACAGAAGCTATGCACGGAGACCTTGGAATGGTAGGCAAAGATGACGGAGTACTTGCCATAAGCTACAGCGGAGAGAGCGAAGAGCTTGTGCGCATACTGCCGCATATTAAGAGATTTGGTATTCCGCTTATCGGTATAGCCAAATCAAAAGAGAGTTCGCTTGGAAAATACAGCGATATCTTTTTGCCTATAGATGTGAAAAAAGAGGCGTGTCCTTTAGACGCTGCTCCCACATGTTCAACTACTTTGACATTAGCGCTTGGCGATGCTCTTGCCGTTTGTTTGATGAAAAAGAGAAATTTTAAAAAAGAGGACTTTGCTTCGTTTCATCCGGGCGGAACGCTTGGTAAGAAGCTGTTTGTAAAAGTAAAAGATATCATGAGAACAAAACTGCCCGTATCAGATGAAAAAGCTTCTCTAAAAGATGTTATAGATATCATGACCCATGGAAGACTTGGAAATGTCATACTTACCGATAAAGATAAAAAACTAAGCGCCATTTTGAGCGACGGAGATTTGAGGCGCGCGCTGATGGGCGACGATTTTTCCATAAATGCATCGGCACTTATTTATGCAACTAAAAATCCTAAAACATTAAACGATGAAGATATGTTAGCAAGCGACGCTTTGGTGTTTTTAGAGCAGTACAAAATACAATTGCTGGTTATTGTAAATAAAGAAAATATACCCATAGGAGTTTTACATATCCACGATTTGATAGAGGCGGGGATATCTTGATGGAATTGATGCGCTTAAATAAATTTATTTCCCACAATACGAAGTATTCGCGCCGTGAAGCCGATAAGCTGATACAAGATGGAAAAGTAAGGCTAAACGGCAAAACGCAGACAGATTTGTCTGTTAAAGTTAGCTATGACGATACGATTGAGGTGAATAACAATAGAGTATTTAAAAAAGAGCAGTTTACTGTCATTGTTTATAACAAACCAAAAGGTGAGCTTGTTAGCAAAAAAGATGATAGAGGCAGAAAGACTATTTATGATACACTGCCTAAAAAATTAGCTCATTTTACGAGTGTGGGAAGACTTGATTTTGCTAGTGAAGGATTGCTTTTATTGACAGATGCCGCGCCTATTGCTTCAGCTTTGATGAGCAGTGACCTTGAGAGGGTTTACTACATAAAAATAAAAGGCTCCGTAAATAGCGCCATGGTAGACGCTATGCAAAACGGACTTGAGCTAAAAGACGCTTCAAAAGGTGCGCATTCGCACAGCAAGATAAGAAGCATGAGTTTTGCGCCGTTTTTATCATATCAGATATTTGGAAGCAGCGGCGGATACACGAAACTCAAAGTGATGATAAATGAGGGAAAGAACAGGGAGCTTAGGCGGTTTTTTGCTCATTTTGACGCGGAAGTTGTTGATTTGAAGCGCGTAAGTTACGGCATTGTGGATTTAGGAACGCTAAAAAGCGGAAGACACCGTTTTTTAACAAACTCCGAGTATGACGCGCTTCGTGATTTTTTGAAAGAAAATAAAGTCTACTACTGATGGAAAATCTTGCTATATCTTTCAGACCTAAAAAGATAGAGGATATATGCGGACAAAAACATTTGACAAACCCTAATGCGCCGTTTTTTAAACTCTTAAAAAGCGGCAAAATGCCTCACTCTATGTTTTTTGGACCTCCGGGTACGGGCAAAACCACAATGGCGAGAGTTGTGGCAAATACGCTGGAAAGCCCATTTTATGAGCTTGATGCTACAAGTTTGAAAGTTGAAGAGTTTCGCAAAATCTTTGCACAGTATCAAAATACACTTACAAAACCCATTATATTTATAGACGAAGTGCACAGACTCTCAAAAACACAGCAAGAGGTGCTTTTGATACCTATGGAAAACGCTACCGCGATAATCATCGGCGCTTCTACCGAAAATCCATATTTTTCACTCACGGCCGGCATCCGCTCACGCGCTATGCTGTTTGAGTTCAAGCAGCTTGAGTTTGAGGATTTGGAAGAGATACTAAATCGTGTTCATGAGAAACTAACATTCACTATAGACAAAGAGGCAAAATCGTATCTGATAAGTTCAAGTGCGGGAGACAGCAGGTCGCTGCTCAATCTTTTGGAGTACGCGCTGTATGTCAGCAAAGATATCAATCTGGAGCTATTAAAAAATCTCCGTCCGCATGCCTTGAAAGATGGTGTCAGCAGTGACAATACCCACTACAATCTGATATCTGCTATGATAAAAAGCATAAGAGGCAGTGATATAAATGCCGCCTTGTATTATCTGGCAAGGCTTATAGACGGAGGTGAAAGCCCCGATTTCATTGCAAGAAGATTGGGCATATTGTCAAGCGAAGATATAGGCAATGCAAACCCAAATGCACTTACAGTTGCCGCTAACACATTATTGTTAGTTAGCAAGATAGGCTATCCCGAAGCACGCATTATACTTGCTCAATG
Organism: Campylobacteraceae bacterium; assembly: GCA_031259875.1. Taxonomy (GTDB): domain Bacteria; phylum Campylobacterota; class Campylobacteria; order Campylobacterales; family Campylobacteraceae; genus JAIRKW01. Next base: position 671 of record JAIRKW010000139.1, on the reverse strand, counting down.
CGTCGTATATCTTGCCTCAAGCCCCAAGTCAAACAGCTCTTATACAGCTATCGGCAAAGCGCAAAAGTATGTCAGCGAAAACAAAGCGTTAGAAGTTCCAGAACATCTGAAAAGCCCCCTCAATAAAGGTTACTTGTATCCTCACGATTTTGGCGGCTGGGTCAAGCAAAAATACACGCAAGTTGAGCTTGATTTTTATAAAAGTTCAGGCATAGGCTTTGAAAAAACACTTTTAGAGTGGCATGAAAAGATAGTTAGTAAAGATAAAAAGAGTTAAGTTGAAAACCATTTTTACGTTATTGTAAAAGTGGTGAAGAAATCACTTTAAAATTCAAAAGATAAAGCCAAATTCATACGTTATTCTCGCATTCGTTACAACACACTTTTGCTTGATAAAAAATGACAGATTTTTACAAAAAACTCCTAGCAAACTTACTGCCGTTGCAATCTTTTTCTTAGCACAAAACCATAAAGAGCAAAGATATTCAGTAAAAGACTAAGCCCCAAAACAATGCGAAAAGCCGCAGATGCCGACGATGTGCTTTGTGTATTTTTTGTATCCAAAGATGTTTTAAACGCATCAAGTACAATTTCACCTCTATGCCCCATGCCATCCTGCGCTTCTACTCTCCACTCTCCATCTTCATCTGGGACAAATGCAAAAAAGCCAT
>JAIRKW010000113.1 GCA_031259875.1 Campylobacteraceae bacterium | reverse complement strand
TCCGACTATGCCGCCTTGTTTTACATTTAAATTTACATTGTGTAAGACTTCTGTGTTTTTGTACCTAAAAGTTAAATCTTTACAGACAATCGTATTTTGCATACATTGCGCCTTTAATTTTATAAAAGTAACAATTATCAATATTGATAATTGTTCGGAAGCTTATCGTAGAAAAACTTAAAACATATATAAAAAAATGTCTATTTATATAGATTTATAATATTTTTGCAATGATACTACTAGGCGCGTTTATTGCTGTGTTTTAACCGGCACTATTTTTGTCAAATAGTTTTGTAATAGCGGTTTGTACGATTTTACAATTGATATTTGATATGTCATATCTTGAATGTAGCGATTAATAACAACTATCAATATTTAATTTTGCTGGAAATTTAGCACAAGAAAGCTTAAAGTATATTAAGATGATATCAGTGCAGTAATTCTCATATCGGTGTAAAAACCAGCATTATAAAAATTTACCGACAAAAAGATTTATAATCTGTTTTTGTCATTTTTAATGACATTGCGGCAAGATTTTATAATAAAGTATAAGGCGTCAATGAGATTTGATGCTTTTGGTTTGAAATTTATGATACAGATTTAAAAACAGGCGTGTTACTCGCCTTGTTGTACAAGTGTGTCCGAAAGACATGCCTATACGCAGTCAAAACAGCCGCAACAGTTACTTGGCGTTGGCACTAAATCTTTTCTCCAGAAAAGGAAACAATGACTAAGGCTTCATTAGGACATTTGGATACGCAGCTTCCACAATGTATACATCTGCCCTTATGAAACAATAAAGCTTTACCTCCGCCAGCACCTATAAGTGCATAACCGCTAGTAGGATCATCAGCTGGATCAGCCATCAATCTCTCCTCTAATAGTATGAAGGCAACAAGCTAATTAGACTATTGCCGTCTTTATCTTTACCAAACCCCATTTTTGATGAACTTTTATATTCGTTATGTCCATATGCTAAAACCAAGATAGTTTCGCCTTCAAGAGTTGTCAATATCCTTCCGCTGTCATCTTGTCCGCGCTTTGAAACAATTGTTATATTTTCATTGCTTTTGAGTATGATTTTGACTATGAGATTTTCTCTGTCGTATTCAATTTTAAAGTTCTCATACTCAACTATCTCCAAATTAGCAGACGTTTGTGTCTGCGTCAATAAGTTTTCCGATGCTGTTTGCGTCTGCTCCTGACCGCAACCGCCGATAAAAAGTAAAGCTGTCAATGAAAGAGCTGTTTTTGTAAAAAAACGCCGTGAACTGTTCATGTATGCTCCTTGATAATAATGATAAGTAAAATCATACAGTTTCGTGTATTATAAAAGTATAATATTTATTTAATGATTACGTGTTTATTAAAATGAAGATATATAAAACATTTTTGATAATAAAAATTTAAAGCCTTAGATATGAGTTTTGAGCATAAAAAACACAAAAGCAAAAATGTTGATGGAGATTAACACTTTTGCTTTAGAAATTTATGATTGTGAATTTGGAAAACAGATATGAATTGTGCGGTTATCCACCTTGTTTTACAAGCGCTTTTGCACTACATGCCGCTACACAATCAAAACAGCCAACGCAGTCAGATATGGATACACACAAACCATCTTCCACAAGCCACAAAGCTCCAGCAGAACATGCTGATATACAATCTCCACACTTTGTGCATTTGCCCGAATGAAACAATAAAGCTCCATTTTCACCTAAATAAACAAGCACATAACCACTATTGGGGTCATCGGCGGGATTAGCCATAATACTCTCTTTATTTCGCAGGAAATATTTTAATCAACGGGTAGCCGTTATTGTCTTCAGTTAATACTATTCTTGTTGTGGTTGTAAATCCATGTTGTCCTGCTGCCAAAACAAGGACGCTCTCGCCGTCAAGAGTTGTCAATGTTCTTGTACCGTCTCCATTTGGCTTTGAAACAAGTGTTACATTTTCATTGCTTTTGAGTATGATTTTGACTATGAGATTTTCTCTATCGTATTCAATTTTAAAGTTGTCATGCTCAACCACTTCCAAATCAACAGACATTTGCGGCTGTGTTGATGCATTTTTCGATACCGCCTGTGTCTGTTCCGGACCGCAGCCACCGATAAAAAGCAAAGCTGCCAATGAAATGCCCATCTTTATAAAAAAACGCCGAGAACTGTTCATGCATACTCCTTGATAATAATGATAAGTAAAATCATACAGTTTGATATATTATAAAAATATAATATTTATTTAATGATTATGTGTTTATTAAAATGAAGATATATAAAACATTTTTGGTAATAAAAATTTAAAGCCTTAGATATGAGTTTTGAGCGTAAAAAATACAAACAGTGAGGTTTGAAAACAAGATATTGTCTAAAATTTGATTGTAAAGTTTTACTTATAAAAAATAGTTCTTAAGGAGTTCAAAAACTTAAAAGCTTTTTGCTGCATTTATAAGACTGAAAATATAAAAATTGCAAATCAAATAAAAATCAACCTATTTTTTGCAAAAAAGATTTAGAGGGTTATAAATTTATTACGGCTCTTTTTTTAATTTCTCTTTCAGCCATTCGTCAAAAGGTTCTTTGGCGTCTGTTTTTTCATATGTGGTTTTCATATCATTTTT
>JAIRKW010000085.1 GCA_031259875.1 Campylobacteraceae bacterium | reverse complement strand
TTCATATCCGGCTTACTTGGAGGCTGTTTTAGTTTTAGTGCTTGAACTTTTTTTTGCAGCTGTTTTTTTAACTGCTATCTTCTCTTCTAAAATAGGTTCTGATTGAATCTCTTCGGTTTTTTCATCCTCTTTTATGGCATCCTTGAAGTTTTTCACGCCCGTTCCAAGACCTTTTGCTACTTCGGCAATCCTCTTGCCGCCAAAAAGCACAATAATAATAAGAAATATAATAATTAAACCGGGCACACCTATACTTGAAAACATTTTTTACTCCTAATTTTGAAAATGAGAGAGGTATTATATCATTATTTTGGGCTCTTTGCCCAAGCCTCTATAAATTTATCCGTATCCGTAAGAGCGCGTTTGCTGGAAGCGGCGAGGGCGATATTGAGCATTTGCGCAAGAGCTGTTTTAAAGTCATCATTAATAACAAGATATTTGTAGTGGTTGATATACGTCATCTCGCCAAAGGCATTCTCGAGCCTTTTTTCAATTACCTCTTCACTGTCGCCTTGTCTTAACAGCAGTCTTGTTTTCAAGTCTTCCCTGCTCTTTGTCGTCAAAAATACGGAAGTAATGAACGGCTCCAGCTTCTCTTTCAAAAGCATATACCCTTGTACATCAATATCTAAAATAACAAGCTTTCCCTCGTCTAACAGTTTCATAATCTGCTTCAAAGATGTGCCGTAAAAGTTGCCGTGAACATTTGCCCACTCTAAAAAAGCTCCCTCATTTATATCTTTTTGAAAACTTTCCTTGTCCGTAAAGTGGTAATTTACCCCATCGACTTCACCTTCTCTTTTTTGTCTTGTTGTTGTGGAGACGGAAAAGGCAGCATTTGGAATTTGCTTTAAAAGTTCGCGCACAATAGAACTTTTCCCCGCACCGCTTGGACCTGATATAACTAAAAGCGCACCTTTAAAATTCACTATTTATCCTCAAAAGTTATCGTAATATTCATTTTTAAACCTTTTAACACATCGCGCAAAATATTGCCTTGCAGTAACCCGTTCACACTGTTTTGCACGACGCTTTGTATTTCACTTTTTACCATTTCTGCTGCGCTTTGAGGCAAAAGTCCTCCGTCTTGAAGCGCTCTTTTCATCTCTTTTTCGTTAAGGCTTTCAAGCGGGTCGGCTTTTGATTCGGAAGCGTAAGAGGGCAGTTTGGCTTCTTTGGGTGCAGTCTCACCTTTTGATGTCTTTATTAAATCGTCAAACTCTTTTGCCAATTCCTCAAATCCGCCGATTTTTCTTATCTCTTCCGTTTGCTCTTTTAAAAAGTTTTCTTCAGGCGCAGTCTCTTTTGACGTTTGTGTTTCATCCATGATATTAAAATCAAAATCCACTTTGCTATTTTCATTTGACGGCATATCAGGTTCAATTTTTGTATTGTCAAATGTGAAATCTTCATTTTTTGACTCGGCAAAACTGTCGATATCATCACTTAAGGATTCTTCATTTTGGTCGGCAGAAGAAGAGCTCGGCTCAAATTTATCTTGTTTTGATTCCTGTGTTTCATGCACAGTCTCTTCAGCTGAAAAATTTGGAGCAGTACTCTCTTCTTTTGCAGTCTCTTCATCGTTTGATGAGTAAAGTTTGCCAATATTGTCGGAGAGGTTAAAAAATGTATCTTCAGTTATATCAGGTTCAATCTTAGGCGCGCTAAAAGCTGTGTCTATCGGTTCTGTCGGTATAACTTCGTTTTGTTCCTGCACATCAAAAATAGGTATCTTTTTTTGCAAATCGTCATAAAAATTGAAATTGATAAAATTATTATCCGCTGCCTGCTCTTCGAGAACAGGAGTTTTGGTACTCTTTTCCTCTTTAGTTTCCACTCTGTCATCTTTTGGAAGCATATTTACAAACTCTTCGGCTTCAGGCGTGATAAAACGTTTTAATTCGGGATTTTTTTTCAAGATAGATACGATAAATGTAATAAAATCTGTCGGCAGAAATGGTTTTGAAAACGCGTATTGAAAGCCTGACGGCGTTGATGCATCTTGCTGCTTGAGATATATCAAAGAGGGGGCGATACTAACTGCCAATAAATCGTCTATATGCGAAGCGCTATATGAGTCGCTGTCCACAATAATTGCTATGAACGAATCCAACGGCAAGTTATCATAGCTGTCTATCTCTTTTGTTTCATGTCCAATGCGATTTAGACTGGCATTTACAAGCCTTGAGACTGCAGGATTTGTATTAATAAGTAAAAAGCGCATACCATTTCCTTTAACTTTCCAATTGTAAATTGTATTATATCTTAAATTAGTATTGGATTATTAAAGCCTTTTTAATGCTAAATTTTCAAGCTTATATGCCACATCACAACATTTGGCGAGATTTAAATCATGCGTTACCAAAAAAAGTATCGCATTATTATTTTTAATATAATTAAAAAGAAGTTCAGTTACTTCTGTTGCAGTTGCCGCGTCAAGATTACCCGTAGGTTCATCAGCAAATATGATTTTTGGTCTTTTTGACAATACACGTGCAATAGAGACTCTTTGCTGCTGACCACCAGAAATGTCACCTGGCTTTTGTTTTAAAATATGCGAAATGCCAAGTTTTTCTAAAAGCTCATTTTCCAAAGGAAGCCCCGTTAGAACACTTGAGAGTTCTATATTTTCAAACGCACTGAAACCTTTAAACAAAAAATGGGATTGAAATATAATCCCCACATCATTTCTTCTTATATTTATCAATTCGCTGGCGCTTAATTTATAAAGACTTTTACCTTCAAAAAAGACTTCACCGTCGTTTGGCTTTAAAAGTGTGGAGCAAATATGTAAAAGTGTACTTTTACCGCTGCCGCTGACACCGGTTACTGCTATAGATGTTTTGGGGGGAAGTTCAAAAGAGATATCATGAAAAAGCGGATAATCAAAAGAGTGCGAGAGATTTTTTACACTAAGATGCACATTCTCTCCTTTAAAATCATGGGCGGTATGAAACCGCCCTTTTTGGCTTTAGTTAAGTTGCGCTGCAACTTCGGCAGCAAAGTCTTCACTCTTTTTTTCTAATCCCTCACCAACTTCAAAACGGATGTATTTCGTAAGTTCTATAGTTCCGCCAAGCTCTTCAGCTCTTGCTTTTACGGCTTGTTCTATTGTTTTGGTGTCGTCCATAACATAAAATTGACTTAAAAGCGCATATTGCTGGTCAAGTTGAGTATTATCTGCGATAAATCTGTCAAGCTGACCCGGAATTATTCTATCCCAAATCTTTTCAGGTTTGCCTTGCGCTTTAAGTTCAGCTTCCATTTTGGATTTAGCTTCGGCTAAAACTTCATCTGTAAGCTGAGCTTTTGAACCATAAAGCGGGATTTTTTTCTCAAGCTTTTTAAGGCGTCTTGCTTCTTCATTCTCTTTTTCCAAGTTTGCCTTAAAAGCTACAAACTCTTTTTCTATAAAGTCAGGCGTTAACTCTTTATATGATAGATAAACAGGCTTCATTGCTGCAGCGTGCATAGCAATATTTTTCAATAAATCGGCCGCTTTTTGAGTCTCTATATTTTGGCTTATTTTTGCTTCCAAAAGCACGCCAACACGTCCGTTTGAATGAATATATCCGTTTACAATATCACCGCTTTTAGTTTTCAGTGTAACAAAACGGCGAACTACAAGGTTTTCACCGATAGTGGCTATCTGCGAATTGATGTATTCACCAAAATTTATACCGTCTATGGAACTGTTTTGAAGCTCTTCTGCGCTTTGGATATTACCTTCTTGGATATGTTTTGTTATTTTTTTTGTCATATCTATAAATTTGTCGTTTTTGGCGACAAAATCGGTTTCAGAGTTTATCTCGCTTATCGTAGCCACACTAAAATCAGGTGCAATTTCAACGCTTATCAGCCCCTCACTTGCAAGACGGTCTGCTTTTTTGGCCGCTTTGCCAAGCCCCTTTTCGCGCAAAAAATCAATGGCAGCATCTATATCGCCGTTTGTTTGAACGAGGGCATTTTTGCAATCCATCATACCTGCACCGGTCATCTCTCTTAATTCTTTAACCAAACTTGCACTTATCTCTGCCATTATTCTGCCTCTTTTTGTTTTCTTGCTCTTTTTGGTTTCTCAACTGTTTCAGCGCTCTCTTCTTCAGGCTTAGTTTCTTTTTTTACTCTTGTCTTTTTTGAAGGTTCTTGTGTATTGTCTTGCTCAACTGTTGGTGTACTGACATCTGTTGAAGCAGTTTTTTCATCCACAAACTCTTCGCTAAAATCTGCATCCAACTCTTCATCATCAAGCACTTCTTCCAATAACTCTTCTTTCTCTTTTTGAGTTATAACAACGCCCTCAGCATCTGGATTGTCTTGCGCTCTTAACTCTTTGCCCTCATTTACAGCTTCCATCATCTCTTTGCAAAATAGCTGAACGGAACGGATAGCATCGTCGTTTCCGGGTATTGGAAAATCCACAACGTCAGGGTCGCAGTTGGTATCAAGCGGAGCAACTACCGGGATTTTTAGTCTGTTTGCCTCAGCAACTGCTATTCTCTCTTTAACTGTATCTATAACAAAAAGCATATCTGGTGAAGTTTTGAGGTTTCTAAGTCCGCCAAGATAGCTTAAAAGTTTCTCTTTTTTTCTGCGAAGCATTAAAGCTTCTTTTTTTGTCAACAGGTCAATTTGACCGTCTTTTTCCATCTCTTCTATGATTTCAAGTTTGCGGATTGATTGTCTTATAGTATTAAAGTTTGTCATCATGCCGCCAAGCCAGCGATGATTTACATATGGCATACCGCAGCCTTCAGCTGCTTCTTTGATAGCTGCAACGGCTTGTTTTTTTGTGCCGACGAAAAGGATAGTTTTTCCCTCTGCTGCTGCATCTCTTACGATATTATATGTGTATCTGAAATATCTTAAAGTCTTTTGAAGATCAATGATGTAGATATTTTTTCTCTCGCCGAAGATGAATTTTTTCATTTTTGGATTCCATCTTCTTGTTTGGTGCCCGAAGTGCACGCCGCATTCTAATAAATCTTTCATGGTTACCATGAATGTCTCCTTATATTTTTATGGGATAATAGATATTAATAAACTACGCAAAAGTCTTCAAAACTCGCGTTGACTTATTATCTCGTTTCCCTGATTTGGTTTAGTCCTCCACACCCATCAACGGACAATGCCGCAACCTATTCAAGGATTGGTGCGTGTGAGATTAAGGGGGTAATTTTACTTAAAATTTGTTTACAAGGGGCTTAAAAGGTTAGACTATCTATACAAATTGTTCAAAATGCTCTGTCTATCTGGCAATCACAAGTCTCGTATTTTGTTATTTATTTTCACATTATTTTTTCGCAAAAAGATGTAAAATTATGCAAAAACAGTATTAAATTTTCATAGATTCAATTCCCAATAAAGCCGATTTTCATTCGAATTTATTTCATAACGCCTCACATTTTAGTATTTAGCTTTATTGCAGATTTTGAAGCGAAATTAAGATATAATTTTGATTTTGCGGCAAATATAAGGTGGTGTTACACTAGAAATCTCAGCTTTATTTTACATCAGTATTTGCTTATAGGCTGTTTAATATGGAGATTTTATGAATTTAATACTTTCAACGTGCGGAACCAGCATTTTGACAAATAACGGAAACGACAATTTGCGCAAATTGCTTAACCAATATGCGAATGTTAAAAATAGCAATGATATTTTATCTACAGACAAAAATAATATCGTTAAGCATATTAATGAGTGCAAAAAGACATTTACCAACAGTTCTTTTGAAGATGCCAAGCGCAGTTCAGCGGAGTTAAAC
>JAIRKW010000046.1 GCA_031259875.1 Campylobacteraceae bacterium | reverse complement strand
TTTTTTGTATTTTTGTATTTGTTTCATTTGTCATGCGAAGATGATATAAAAAATGGATTACCGCACTCCTCGCAATGACATAGAATGGACACTTGCTATAAAACTTCTACTCAACTATAAAGATAAAGAGTAAATTCCCATCTGTGCGGGGGCGACATGTAAGGGTATTTGCACAATAGCAACATAAAATAATATAGAAATGGCAGAAAAGATGGATTACCGCTCTGGCTTTGTCAGTTTACAATGACGAAAGTGTGGATTCTCACATTTCTTGTGAAGCGAAGCTCAAATGCTCCGTGCTGGAATGACGAGAATGCTTGGTTTTAGTTCTTTGGAAAAATTAGTATTTTTTGACTTGTTTTTTAATCTTTTTAGTAATTTATATGGATTGCCGTGCTGAAGCTCACAATGACAGAAAAGTGTAAATGCCAGCATTTTTTTCACATTTCACATTTTGTAAAACTGAGTATTGCGCGAAAATATAGAGAATATGTAAGTTTTTGTATTTCGACATTTTTTATATTTCGCACCTTTGTAAAGCTTAACACTATACGGGGTATGACAATATATAAGAAAAACAGAAAATCATAAAAAGGTTTGTCGCAGCATCTTTGCCTCCTGCTTTTCCTCATGATATACACTTGCTTCGTAAGCTTGTTATTCGGTCTTAGAAATGACAAAAAGAGAGATTCCGCCTGCGCAAAAAACCGGAGATACTTTTTGCTTTTATGAAAGCAATACAAATAAGAGAATTTTATTGCTTGCGGAAAAATATCGCTTTTTATTGAGATAAATATTATAAAATCGACATTTATTATTTTTTCTTATGTATAAAAATGAGTACGCTTTTTTGTTAGCAATTAACTTTGATGAAAAATTGTCGAAGTCCTTTGAGTTATTGGTTTTATTTGTGTAAAAGCGATAAAGGAGTAATGAAAAAGGTCAAGAAATATAAAAAAGAGAGCAAGAAAAAACTAAATAAATAACTTAAAATTTCCACCCGAAGCTCTTGAATTTTTAATCTTTTAGCAGTAAAATTTACCTTTTGTTTTAAAATTGCACAAAGAGAGATTTTATGAAATTTACGCAGTATTTACCGCGAAGCGTAATGATTTTCAAAAACTACAAATCGCGTATGTTCACAGCCGACTTGATGGCAGGCGTGACTGTTGCGATTGTTGCTTTACCGCTTGCTATGGCGTTTGCGATAGCTTCCGGAGTGGAGCCAGAGAAAGGACTTTTTACGGCTATTGTGGCCGGATTTATTATTTCCGCTTTTGGCGGCAGCAAGTACCAAATAGGCGGACCCACGGGAGCTTTTGTGGTGGTGCTTTATGCGGTGGTGCTCAAACATCAATACGACGGACTTGTCATAGCTGTATTTTTGGCAGGTATTATGCTTATGTTTATGGGATTTTTCAGACTCGGAAATATTATCAAATTTATACCATATCCCGTTACTGTCGGCTTTACAACAGGTATAGCTCTTATCATATTTACTTCGCAGATAAAAGATTTTTTTGGACTTCCCATAGAGTCTATGCCTGCTGATTTTGTAGAGCAGATAAAAACTTACGGAGCGTTTATCAAAGGTATCTCACCCGCTTCGTTTGCGCTTGGAGTTTTTGGAGTTTTTATCATACTTGCCTGCAAACGTTTTTGCCCAAAAATTCCCGGTCCTATAGTCGTTATCATTATTTTGTCTTTTATCGTGTGGATATTCGGGCTTAATGTGGATACGATAGGAAGCAAATTTGAAAGTATCCCAAATATGCTGCCAACTCCAGCACTGCCCGCATTTTCGCTTGAAAAAATCAGAGCTGTATTTCCCGATGCAGTAACAATCGCTATTTTGGGAGCCATAGAGTCACTGCTTTCAGCCGTTGTAGCAGATGGTATGACGGGAGACAGACACCACTCAAATAAAGAGCTGGTAGCCCAAGGCTCAGCAAACATCTTATCCGTGATATTTGGCGGAATAGCTGCTACGGGTGCAATTGCAAGAACCGTTACAAATATAAAAGCAGGAGCGTTCAGTCCGTTTGCTGGTATATTTCATGCGCTGTTTTTATTGTTGTTTATGTTCTTTTTGTCGTCATTGATATTGTTGATACCGCTTTGCGCATTATCGGCAATACTTGTGGTAGTAGCTTGGAATATGAGCGAATTTCACCATTTCAAATCGATACTTTTAAACTCCGAAAGGCATGATGTCATCGTGCTTGTGACCACATTTGCTCTGACTGTATTTATCGACCTTAATACAGGTGTTCAAACGGGTATAATGATGGCGGCACTGCTGTTTATTAAGCGTATGATAGATGTAACGCAGATAACCAATAAAAAAACCGCCATAAAAGATTTGGATTTTGATGCGGTAAATTACGATGAAGAGCTTGACGATGTAGATGCCCTGTCCAAAAAGCATGTACCTGAAGGCGTAGAAGTTTACGAAATAGGAGGACCATTTTTCTTTGGTATAGCAGACAAGTTAAAAGGCGTACTTGACATAGTCTCAATTCCGCCAAAAGTTTTTATATTAAGAATGAGAAAAGTGCCGATGATGGATGAGACGGGCTATCATGCGCTGGAGGAATTTTATGAGATGTGTAAAGAAAAAGGCACAACGCTTGTGCTGTCCGGCGTAAATAATACACTCAAACACCGCTTCAAAAAAAAGAAGTTTGATAAAGCTATCAATATACAAAATATCACAGAAAATATTGACGAAGCATTAAAAAGGGCAAATGAAATTTTGACACAAACGAATATCTGATTGCAGTTTGTGATTACCGTAACATTTTTGCAGTAGATTTTATTGCAGGAGGCGGATTTGAACCGCTGCCTGCGCCCAACAAACTTATGCTACAATGCGTTATTTTTAAAAGAGTTTGTATGGAATTGGAATTTATAACATTTCTTATCATCTGTCCGCTTATCTTTCTGGCAGGATTTATTGATGCGATTGCAGGCGGAGGCGGGCTTATCTCCATGCCGGCATATCTGTTTGCAGGACTGCCTCCGCATTTTGCTTTGGGCACAAATAAGCTCTCATCAACAATAGGCACCGTCATTTCCGCATTTAGATATCATAAGAATGGTTTCACGGATATGACTGTTTGCATTCCGTCTGCCATGCTCGCGCTTTTTGGCTCATTTGTAGGTGCATATATCGCACTGTTGGTAAGCGAAAACGTACTGCAAAAGATACTTTTAATCTTGCTTCCAATTATTGCTGTTTACATCCTAAAAAATAAAAATCTCATCATTGCTAAAAGTTCGCTCTCGCGCAAAAAAACATTTATATACTCTGGTGCTATTTCATTTGTTGTCGGTATGTATGACGGATTTTTCGGTCCTGGTACAGGTACATTTTTGGTGATTGCTTTCATTGGTGTAGCCCGTATAAACCCGCGTACTGCAGCAGGAAATGCAAAAATCATCAATTTATCCTCAAATATAGCAGCACTAAGCGTCTTTTTATATAACGGTTATGTATATATAGCTTTGGGATTAATCGCAGGAATTTTCAGCATATTTGGAAGCTATATCGGAACTGGAGTTGC
>JAIRKW010000163.1 GCA_031259875.1 Campylobacteraceae bacterium | reverse complement strand
CCATTTATATAAATAGGTTCGCTGACTTTGTAAGTTATCGTAGAAAAAGGTTTTGGCACTTTTGCTTTGTCCCAACTTTTAAGCTGCCAAAATGAGTTTAAGGTATATCCAAAAGCAATCACAGGAACATTGCATTTAAAACCGAGCGTGCTTACTCCGTCTGATATTGAGTAAACAGGACCTATCGGACCATCTGGAGTTATACCGACATCCTCACCTCTTTTAAGTACGCTTATAGCTTGAACAAGCGCTCTTACAGCGCCTTTCCTGCTGCTGCCGCGGATAAAATTGAATTTAAATTTTTTTGCCGCTTTTATTGCTATATCGCCGTGCGTATGTTCGCTTACTATTATACTGCCGCGCATAGTAGAAAGCGGGCGCATTTTTCGGTAAATATACGGACACATCAAAAGCTGCCCATGCCAGCAAACCCAAATAGCAGGGGAAGGAATTTCACATTTTGGCAATTCATAAATTTTTTTGCAAGTGATATATATAAACTGCTGTGCAAGTCTTATAAAAAATGGTGAAATTTTATGTGCTATCTTTTTTAATGTTTTATTTTTCATACAACTTGTCCATATAAAATCAATCTTTGCGGGCGAGTGATTTTAACATTTTTTATCTCTCCCAATAACTTTTCGCTTTCTTCTGCGCAAACTGTGAAATTTTGAGACGTTCGTCCTGCTATCATTCCGTTTTCTCTTAACTCTTCAAAATAGACTTCAAAAATTTTATCTTTATAATTTGGCGTCATCTCATCAAGTATGGCCGCATGCTTGTCTTGCAATATTTTTAATCGCGCGGAAGCTGTTTTATCATCAACCATATTTGTCATCTGTGCTGCTGTTGTAAGTGGTCTGGCAGAGTATTTAAATGAGAATATCTGTTCAAAACGAACCTCTTCCATGATTTCCATCGTGTCCGCAAAATCTTTTTCACTTTCACCCGGAAACGCCACAATAATATCCGTGCTTATCGCAACATCAGGCGACATACGCCTAAGTTTTTGAGCTCGTTCTAAAAACCACTCCTTCGTATATCCGCGCCTCATAGTTTTAAGTATGGCAGTCGAACCGCTCTGCAAAGGCATGTGCATGGATTTGCAGATTTTGGGATTTGAAGCGAAAACTTCCAAAAACTCATCGTCCATATGTAAAGGGTGAGGCGAAGTAAAGCGTATTCTTTTTACTTCGTTAATTTTGCTGATTTGCGTCAAAAGCTGTGAAAAATTAAATTCTCCCTTTTTGCCGTTACTGAGCCTTCTGCCGTAATTATTTACATTTTGTCCAAGCAGAAAAATCTCTTTTGCACCGCTTTTTGCCGCTCGCTCAGCTTCGGATAAAATCAATTCATGCGGCACAGAAATCTCTTCGCCTCTTGTATGAGGGACTATGCAAAAAGCACACTTTTTATCGCAGCCTATGGAGATATTAATATAAGCTTTATGTGGATTTTGACGAAACTCGCCAAATGCGTACGCACTTTCATCATAGTTAATATTGACATCCAAAAATTTCTCTTTTGAGATGGCTTCTCGTATTTTTGAGACATTTCTAGCGCCCAAAACAAAATTTACTTCAGGTGCTCTTTTAAATATCTCTTCCCCCAAATGGCTTGCCGTACAGCCGCAAACGCCTATTTTAGCACTCTTTTTTTTATGTTTTACAAATTGTCCGATTTCAGAAAAGAGTTTATTTACAGGCTTTTCCCTAACACTGCAAGTATTAATAAGTATGAGGTCTGCTTCTTTGGCATCTTTTGTTAAAAGGTATGGCTCTTCGCGGTTCAATTCGGCTATCATATGCTCCGAATCTCTCACATTCATAGCACATCCGAGCGTTTCTATAAAAAGTTTTTTTACCATTCAAAGACTGCTTTAGAGTATATGTACCTCATACATATAATCTTGCTCGTTAAGTCCGTATTTGACTTGGCGCAGATAGACACTGAAGTCTTTGACTTCAAAATACTCCACAAGTTTTACTAAGTCCTTGTGAGAATTTTCTTTATCAAAATAGAATATCTGCCCACCCTCTTTTTCAATAACCTCTTCAATTTTCTCTAACTCTATAGTCTTTGGTTTTTCGTTTAAACCTGTTCTTGCTAATTTTAGTTCCATTGTAATCCCCTAATTATAAAAAGGTATAAGTATAGCTATATTTGGATAAAGAAGCCTTTAAAGTAAAATAAAAGTTCAATTTGATACAATATGCACTCTCCGCAATTATAAAAATCCATATTTTTTCATTGCAAAAAAAGACAGAAGGTCATTATATGGAAAGAGTTATAGATATTATAGAGTCAATCGCAAATGAGAAGGGTTTAGCCCTCAATGATGTTAAAGACGCTGTTAAATTGTCGTTAGCCAAAACAGCCAAAAAAGTTTACGGCGAAAAATATGAATATGAAACACAGATAGACGATAAAAAAAAGGTTTTACAACTGTTTCAAAAGGTGCTTGTTGTTCAAGATGAAGATGAGCGGCTTTTGACAGGCGATGAGAACCACATATGTATCAAAGAAGCCAAAGAGATAGACCCAAATGCCGAAATAGGTGATGAGTTAAGATATGAACTGCCGCTTGACAATCTCGGACGCACAGCTGCAGCTACCCTGCAAAAAGAGCTTGAGTATCACATACAAAGACTTTTGGAACAGCAGATATTTGAAAAATACAAAAACAAAGTCGGCAAATGCGTTCACGGTACCGTTACAAGCATTGATGCAGATGAAAATACATATATAGAGGTGGATGAGATACGTTGTGTACTTCCGCGTAAAAACCGTATCAAAGGCGAAAAATTTAAAGTTGGTAATGTTGTAAAAAGCATCATCCGAAAAGTTTTTATTGATAAATCAAAAAGGATAACTGTTGAACTCTCACGTACAAGTCCAAAATTTTTAGAAGCACTTTTGGAACTTGAAGTACCCGAGATTAAAGACGGTACGGTAATTATCCAAAAATCAGCAAGAATTCCAGGCGACAGAGCCAAACTTGCCATCGCTTCGCTTCACCCTAATGTTGACGCAGTAGGAGCTACTGTTGGCACAAAAGGTGTGCGTATAAATGCTATCGGCAAAGAGCTTCATGGCGAAAATATAGACTGTATGGAATATTCTCCGATAGCTGAAATATTTGTGGCACGCGCATTAGCTCCAGCGGCTGTATCTAACGTAAAAATAGATGCCAACAAAGCCGTAGTTACGCTAAGCGGCGAACAAAAATCAAAAGCAATAGGCAAAAACGGCATAAATATCCGCTTGGCTTCCATGCTGACGGGATACGAGATAGAGTTGATAGAAGAGGGCACCAAAAAAGCCGGCGAAACAAAAACAGCTATTGACCCTAATGCTTTGAAGGCTCTTTTCAAAGATTAAAAGATAAAGTTTAACAAATACAGCGCAAGGTTTTGACAAGTTTTAACATTGTAACTACTTTAAG
>JAIRKW010000134.1 GCA_031259875.1 Campylobacteraceae bacterium | reverse complement strand
TCAGACATCCACACTGTTTGGGAAGGCGCTATCGGTGACCGTCGCAATTTGATACTAGGACATGAAGGGGTGGGCGAAGTTGTTGAGGTTGGTTCATTAGTGAAAGACTTTAAGCCCGGCGATAGAGTAATCATACCTGCCATTACGCCTGATTGGCAGGCAGTAGCTTCACAAAGAGGATTTTCACAGCACTCAAACGGTATGTTAAAC
Organism: Campylobacteraceae bacterium; assembly: GCA_031259875.1. GTDB lineage: Bacteria > Campylobacterota > Campylobacteria > Campylobacterales > Campylobacteraceae > JAIRKW01. Next base: position 5,206 of record JAIRKW010000134.1, on the reverse strand, counting down.
GGCTGGAAATTTTCTAACAGCAAAGACGGTTTGATGGCTGATTTTTTTCACGTAAATGAAGCTGACGGCAATATGGCGCTTTTACCAGATGAAGTTAGCATTGAAGAAGGTGCGATGCTTTCGGATATGGTGCCAACCGGTTTTCACGGCGCAAATAATGCTGAGATAGAGTATGGCGATACTGTCGCGGTTATCGGTATAGGGCCTGTAGGACTTATGGCGGTGGCAGGTTCGAATTTGCGCGGTGCGGCGCGAATTTTAGCGGTCGGATCACGCCAAAAATGTATTGAAGTTGCGAAATTCTACGGCGCGACTGATGCTATTAATTATAAAGACGGCGATATAGTCGAGCAGATTAAAGATAAAGTCGGCGGCGAAGGCGTTGATAAAGTAATTATTGCAGGCGGTAATGTCGATACATTTGAACAGGCTGTTAAGATAATTCGTCCAGGCGGCATCATTTCCAATATCAACTATCTTGGAACAGGCGATTACATTAGAATACCGCGCGTAGGCTGGGGACTTGGTATGGGTCACATCAGAGTTATAGGCGGTCTTATGCCCGGTGGCAGAAAAAATATGGAGTATCTAGCACGCCTAATCAAATATGGCAAACTTGATGTTAAGCCGCTTCTTACACATAGGTTTAAAGGCTTTGAGCATATCGAGGAAGCTTTATTGCTTATGAAAGATAAACCGCGCGACCTTATAAAACCAGTTGTCACAATTTAATGTTTTTTATATAAACCCCGCTTGACTATAAGCGGGGGATTGAAAAAATAACTATCAATCACTGTTTTGGAATAATCCTGAAATTAATAAAATAACACATTTTTATGCAGCATGCTTGCAAATTTTATAATTGATTTTGCAATTAGTGCAGTCATAATGATAATTTTTTTATTAAACGCATTATTAAAAAACGTCGCAATTAATCTTGATTTAATACTTTTGAGTATTTATAGAACATTCGTCTTATTGTGTCAAAATTTTGCAATGGAGCAAGGTCTAAAAAAGAGCAAAAAGTTAAACTGAAATAAGAGTTGCATAAGCAATCTCTGGTGAATTTATGCAGGAGATGCGGATTATTTTATTTTGGTTTGAATAATGACACGTTTTATTTTTGTAAGTATAGCAATCCACTCTTTTTTGTTATTGCAAAAAATGTAGGTAAATGAAATAATTTGTTTTTATTTCCTTCATTGCAGGAAGCGCAACAATCAGCAATCCAGTATTGTAAGCACAGCAATCATGCGGCGCAAAGTATTAGATATTTTGAATTTTTTAATTCAAAATTACAAGTTTTTGCTTTTTAAATAAAACTTAAGCAGCTAACTGTCTTGAGCAGTTTTTTTAATTGTCACATCACTTTGCTTCTTGCAATGATGAAAAAATTGATTGTCTGTAAATGTTCGCAATGGCAGAAGGTATATGCATAAAATATTTTTGCTTTACATTTTTGAAAAAAAGATAGAACACTTATACGTTATTGGATTGCCATGCCGCTATGATAAATGCGAATGGAAATTACTGTGTTTGTTTTTGGTGGCTTACAATAATGAAATATTATGTCTGCTAACTATTTTCGCTTTATATTAACAAAAGTGCTTAATTACCATGTCGCTTTCGCAATGACAGACATGGTAATTAAAACGCCTATTTTCCACAATAATGAAAAAAGCAGATTGTTTTATTTATCCTACTCAACAAAGAAGAGAATAAATTGTTATAAATTAAATTTCAGCGTAAAAATACTTCTGCCGTTTTCATATTCATATTTAGTTTGAATCTCATGTAAATCAAAAATATTCAGCGATATAAACAGTCCAAATCCAAGTCCGCGCGACTCTTTTTGTTTTTTGCCTTGCATAAAAAACGGTTTTTTATACTCTTCAAGCGGGAATTCCAAAGGTTTTCCGACATTTGAGATAAAGATTTCATCTCCTATTGCTCCGATATAAGCTTTTTTATCAGAACTATACAAAAGTGCATTATCAAGCAGATTTTTAATGGCTATCGCCAGCATATCAAAGTCGGCTTGCACCTTTTTGTCCTCTATCTTGACGCGTATATTTGAAGCTTGTTCTCCTATGATATCCAATGAAGCGTCCACAATATCACGCAAATTGTAAGCATGAATATCAAGTCCCAATTCGCCTGAGCTTAGCTTTTCAATACTGATAAATCTGTTTAAAAGATTTTCCTGCCTGATAAAAACTTTCTCAAGTGACTTTTTATACATACTCTCATCCAGCATCTCTACAGAAAGCTTACCTTGCATAATTGGTGTTTTAAATTCGTGCATAATATTTCGCAAAAACAGTTGCCTTGCCTGCCTGAAAGCGCGTATTTTTTTGATAGCGACATCGAATTCATTGATAACGGCAGCTATTTCATCGTCGCCTCGTATCTTAATCTCTATCTCGTCGTTACCTTCGGCAAAATCTTTTATTCTTTCGCGCAGTGTCTTTAAGGGACGAATACTTCTGATGGTTGCCATATATAAAAGACACAGCAGCAATACGATACCGCCAAAGATAAACAGTGCCGTATAGTTTTTCATTACATTTGGGATTTGAAATATGATGCGCTCATTTTCCTCTTGACTTAGGACAAGATAGCCGTTATCGTCGTATAAGATTATGCCAAAATCAAGACCATTTTCACTGAAGTAAATTTTCCCCATTCTCTCTTCATCGGTGTCTTTATAATGTTTTTGGTCTTTGCCGTTTTTTCTTTTTTTATTAAGAAGCAGCTTGTCATATATTTTTAAAACGCTGACCCTTTGCTTTTTATTCGTAACAAGCAAAAAACCTTCATCTATAAATTTTTCCACATTAAAACGGTTGTCTGTTTCATCGCGCGAATCTTCTGAAACAGCCATAGATACAGCCAAGTGATAAAATTCGAACGCCGACTCTCTTTGACTTTTGATATGTGCGCCGATACCGATAAGACACACAGCCACAATTGCTACACAAAATATAATCGTTATTTTTGTTTGAAGTGAGTATCTAAATTTCATCTGTTAAGCCTGTATCCTATGCCGCGTACGGAGTGGAGAAATTCGGGATTTTTAGAGTTGTCGTTAATTTTTGCACGTATTCTGCTGATGAGCACGTCAAGACTTCTGCTCTCGCTTTCATCTCTTAATGATGGCGCAAAACGTATCAAATCCCTGCGCGAGACAACACACCCTATGCGTTCTATCAAAAGTGATAGAACTTCATATTCGGCTTGTGTAAGTTTTAAAATATTGCCTTTGAAACTTATAGCTCTGGCCTCTTCATTTAAGATAAAATTACTTTTGTGTTCTATCTCTTTATCGCTTTTGCGGTATCTTCTTATCACGCTCATAATTCTGGCATATAACTCTTTGGGCTCGTATGGTTTTGGCAGGTAGTCGTCGGCTCCGAGCTCAAGTCCCGTTATCTTGTCGTCAACATCGCTTCTTGCCGATGAGATTATGATAGGTATATCACTTTTTTCACGCACCTCTTTACAAATCTCAAGTCCGTCAAGCCCTGGAAGCGAAAGGTCTAGTATCAAAAGGTCGTATTTGTTGATACTAATTGCACTTATGCCTATAAATGGGTCAGGAAAAGTTGTAACTTCAATGCCGCATTTTCTTAAAAAATCTACGAGCAGTTCTGCTAGCTCTTCATCGTCTTCTATCATAATAACCGAAAGAGTCATTTTTTATCCTTTTACAGAAGATAATGCATAGTTTACATTAAAAAATAATAATACTTCGTTAATATCGTCACAAATCCTACCAAGAGCTTTTATGACAAATGTGCTATTATATCCCTTTTATGTTTTTGACAAAAGGTATATAAGATGGACGAAAGAGAGACGCTGTTATTGGAGATAGCCGCTCTTATACCAATATCGCCTTCAGAGCTTGGTGCTATGAAATTTATGAGCACGGAGGAATTAGAAAGCATCCGCGATAATCTGCTAAAACGCAAAGAGCAAAGACGTGAAGAGCAGGAGGGTTGGTATAATGAGTGGACGGAGTCTTTAGGGGCTGACAGTTAAATGCCGAAGATAATGCTGAAATTTGTAGGCACAAGCGATACAGCGGGAATTCCTGTCTACGGCTGCAATTGTACGGCGTGCAAAATGTACAGAAACAGCGGCAGAAGAAATGGTCCAAGCTGTGCTTATATAGAATTCGGCGAAAATATTATATTTATAGACAGCGGTTCGGATGCGCTTTTGCAGATAAGAGAGGGCAAAAAGTTTATTGCACAGTTCTTGACGCATTTTCATGCAGATCATGCGTACGGGCTTTTAAGACTGCGTCATATGGCATCAAGTGCACCTTGTTATCACCCTAGAGACGATAAAGGTTTTGCCGACCTTTTAACAAGAGAACACGAACTCAAATTTGTAGAAAATATTCCCTTTGAAAGTGTAGCGGCGGCGGGCTTAGAATTTACGCCCATACCTCTTATCCACTCGCGGCCTACACATGGATATATTATCAAAACACCAAATAAAACGGCAGCGTATCTTGTGGATTGTTCGGGAATCGAAAAGCAGAGTTTGGATTTTTTGCAGAAAGTGGACTTGGACGTTGTATTTATAGACGCCAGTTATGACATAGAATATAACGAAGGTAAACATTTAAACTTCAACCAAGCAAATGAATTAATAAAGTCAATGGGTGCGCATGAGGGATTTTTAATACATCAAAACCACTACTCTTTATCCTATATATTAAATCATAAAATATCATTGGATTATCCATATATTCCTGAAAACTTTACATATTATATTTAAAATAAAAAGCTTATAAAATCGTTTGAATATTAAGCTGTCTTTAATTGATATATGCGTAGAATGCGAAGCTTTATTATTTAAGGGGTGAATAACAGAAATGCTGAATGTTATTTTAAGTTTACTTTTGAGCGAGAAAAAGAGATACAATCTTAAAGAACTAACAAAGTCATATCCTGCAAAGATATTCACTCATTTTTTTAATCACACTATTTATTTTGCCCGCGCTGTTAAAAAAGAGAAAAATTTTGCACGCATTATATTATTCATTTTATTTTCCGTACCACTTTTTTTATTATCTATTTCACTTAAAGACAACTTAATCGTTGATAAAATTTTCCTAAGAAGGAGTAAATATGAAAAATATGTTTAAACTGTTTATAGCAGTTTTTGTTACAGGATTTTTGGTTGGCTGCGGCGG
>JAIRKW010000128.1 GCA_031259875.1 Campylobacteraceae bacterium | reverse complement strand
AGAATATTTTGATTAACGTTTTGAAAATTGAGGAGAACGTCGTGCTTTGTGTCTGCCGAATTTCTTTCTCTCTACAACTCTTGAATCTCTTGTTAAAAGTCCTTTTGGTTTTAAGATAGCTCTGAAATCAGCATCCATGTTTGCAAGTGCTTTAGCTATACCGTGGCGTAAAGCTTCGGCTTGAGCAGAGTATCCGCCGCCTGTTATAACAGCATTTACTTCCATCAAAGACTCTTGTTTTGTAAGCAAAAGCGGCTGTATAACTTTAAGTTTGATAGCCTCGTGTCCGCCAAGCCAAGTGTTCAAATCAACACCATTTACGATAATTCCGCCTTTGCCTGTTTTTATTCTGACTTTAGCGACCGCTGACTTTCTTTTACCTGTTGCGTAAACTGTTGCCATAATTATTTTCCTTCCGTTTTGCCGAATTGTGCTGTATGAGGATGCTCGCCAAGTGCGTAAACTTTAAGTTTTTTGAGCATAGCTTTGCCCAAAACAGTTTTCGGAAGCATGCCGCGTACTGCAATTTTATATAATTTTACAGGATTTTTTTCAAGCAGTTCGCCAAGCTTTTCGCTTTTTGTACTTCCAAAATATCCGCTGTGTCTATGGTAGAGTTTGGTATCAACTTTTTTGCCGCTGAAATCTGTCAGCGAAGCATTTATAATCACAACAAAATCGCCGCAATCTACATTTGGAGTAAATGATGGTTTGTGTTTACCGCGAAGCAGTGTCGCGACTTCAGTTAAAACACGCCCGAATCGTTGTCCTTTTGCGTCTATCAAGACCCAATTTCTAACAACCTCGTTTGGTTTTACAATCTTAGTAACGCTCATTGTATTGCCTTTTTAAGTTTTAAAGAAAGGATTGTAGTCAAATAATTCTTATACTTCGCTGAATTTAAAATTATTCTAAGTTTATAATTTCAATCTCTTTTTCATGCAAATAATATAGGCAAGATTTTACCCTCTTTTTACTTATAAACTCTATAGCCCTTTTGTATTCCAGAACCTGCTTTATGTGGGACTTTTTAGCGTGCGAGGAAGATTTATAGTCTATAATTATAACCTCATCGGTTCTTTCTATTAAAATGTCTATTTGGCGCAGTTTTCCTTCAAATATATATGGCTGCTCTTTGTAAAATTTACCGCCTGCGAAAAGATTTTGAAATTCACCATTGTTGATAAGACGTAAAATTCTTTGCTTTATGGAAACAAAGGCATTATCATCAAGCAATCTTCCATAGTGATTTTTGGCAGATATGAGCGCAATTTCAAGCTCATTTTCGCTAAAATCACTCATCATCTCAAGCGTAAAATGCAGTGCCAAACCAAAACAAACATCTTCCAAACTCGCTTCAATCGGCTCTTTTTCGGCTTTGACATTCTGTTTTCCAAAACTTTTTCCTTCATACGGCACACTCAAAGCCACACTCTTCTTTTCTTCGCCTTTTGCCTCTATTTTGCCTCTTATCATATCTTTTAAAGATAGTCTTTCAAATGAGTTTTTTTCATTTTTTTGCACAATTATAAGCCCATTTTTGGCGCGTGTAAAAGCCACATAAAAGCAGTTTAACTCATCTTCGCTCTCTAATGCCGCATCTTTTTCTTTCGCATTTTTATAATGCTCATCTACCAATTCACGCTTACTTGCCTTTAAAAAGAGTCGCTTTAATTTAATGCCGTCATAATCAAACAGCAATTGACCCTTGCTGTTATTCTCTTTTTGCATTTTATCGGCAACGATGACAAATGAAAACTCCAGTCCTTTTGACTTATGTACAGTAAGCACACGAATACCCTCTCCGCCTTCAAAAGAGCGTTCTCTTATATCCTCGTACCTAAACAACAGACTTTCAATATCATCATATTTTGGTACAATCCCCAAAAAGCCGACAACATCCGCACTGCCTTCTATACCAAATTTGTCAATGCACCTTTTCACAAGCTCCAGCGGTGCAACATTAACGTCAAAGCCTTGAGTATTTGGCAATTCATCAATATCTTCGCCTAAAAACGCCGAAAAATTCCGCCCATACAGCTCATCTTTAAAATAGAGATACTTTAAAAATTCCAAAATCGCCGCCACATTTGCGCTTTCAACCAAAAGCTTATGACTTTCGGTATATACCAATATATCAGCAAACGCCTCAACAACAGCCTCTTTAATCTCTGCAGCATCTTTATTTGTATCGCACAAAATAGCTATATCATTAGGTGTAACACCGCTTTTTAATAACTCTTTTATGCTTTGAATAATACCCTTTTTCACATCTTCGCAGCTTTTAACTTCCACAAAACCACCATCATTTACTTTGTATGCAGTTTGCGGTTCATAATTTGCGATTCTATCTTTAAAAACCTCATTTACAAATTCTACTATCGACTTTTGACTGCGGTAGTTATATTTCAAAGAGTTTACATTAATATCAAAAATAGTGATAATATGAGAAAAAAGCTCCTTGGTACCACCCCTAAAACGATAAATAGCCTGCTTTGTATCACCTACGTAAAAAAAACTCTTAAACTCCTTTGTACCGATACCTGCGGTTATCTCTTTAATGATTGGTTCTAAGATTTTATACTGTACGATATTTGTGTCTTGAAATTCATCTATCAAAAGGTGTTCTATCTTAGCATCCAATCTAAAATACAAAAAATCACTGTCTATGTGGCGGCAAAGCAGTTCGTACACAATGTTAGTTATATCTGAAAAAGAGAGTTCCGCGCTTTTTATACTGATACTTTTAAGTGTATTTTTATATATCTCGAAAAGATAAAACAGTTCGCCCAAAAAGTATCGTTCTCTTGCTTCATGAAACTCTTTTACGGCATTTTTGAGCTTAAAAAATAGTTCGTCTAATTTTGATGTGTAACTCTTTTTGAAATAACTATGCTCTAAAAGCGTATCCTTGCCTAAAAAATCACTTTTAATAAACTCTTCCGCCTCTTTATTAAACAGCTCCACGGCTCTATTTGCCGCATTTATTTCTATTAAATAATTTTTCATCTCCTGCACAATCTCTGAGACTATTAAAGAATTCGGCGGAGTAGTTCTTGCAAATTTCCACTCGTCAATTTCACTATTTTTTTCATACATATAGGATAAAATATCAAAAAAATAGTTGATGTTTTTTTTGGATTTAAGTACAAAAAGCAGTAATTGACTGTAAGCTTTGCCCTCTTTTACCGCTTTTATAAAAGAGTCTTTAAATTTATCTTGATTATGAAACTCTTTGGATGTGAAGTCCGGCATTAATCCCGCATACAAAGCAAATTTGCGTAAAATCTGCCCAAAAAACGAATCTATCGTAGATATTTTAATATTTGCTTGTAAAAACAGTGGTAAAATCCTGTCTTTACGCGCCAAAATATCCTCTCTTCTTATCTGTAAAAGTTCACAAAGCTCACTTAATTCGTTTTTCTTATCTTCAAGCTCTTGGAGTGTTTGATAGACTCTGTGCTGCATTTCATTGGCGGCTTTTTTTGTAAATGTCAAAGCAATAATATTCGCAGGATTTACACCCATCAATAAAAGAGCGATATACCGCACAGAAAGAGTAAATGTTTTGCCGCTTCCAGCGCTTGCATTTAACGCCAAAGCATCCAAAAATCTCATATCCGCACTCCGCAAAGCATTTTATAAGGACAAAAAAAGCATTGCTTTTTATCCTCACAAGCTTCAAATGTAAACTCTTTTTTTCCTTTTAATGCTGATAAATGCTCCCAAAGACGCACTTTTTTCTCATCAAAAAAGTTATCCTCAACAAATTTTACCTCATTTAAATCATAAAATGCCGTTTTAATTTTTCCTAAATCAGTGCATAAAAATGCATAAAACTCTAATTGAAAGTCGCTTGCGCTAATAGCTTTTTCCAAACGTTTTTGCGTATTTATCTTGCCTGTTTTATAATCCAAAATCAAATACTCATCATTAAATCTATCTATTCTGTCTATCTTGCCGGCAAGCCGTATACCACCAAAATCTCTCTCAAACCACTCTTCAAGCTTAAATACCCTCCATCCCTCTTCATATCTTCGCATCTCTTTAGCAAAAATAACCTCTAATTTATTAAGCCAAATATCTGCCTCCAATTCCCAAAGCGCACTTTTGCAATAATTTTCCTTTGCCCATTTTGCAATTTCACGCGCTCTTTTTGTCATCTGTTCAATAGAAATAATAGGTTCTGAAAAAACGCCGTGCAAAATATTGTGCACAAAACTTCCCATATCTCTGGTATCATATTTTAGCCGTTTTGGCTCTTCATAATGTTTGATATATCTGAAAAAATATTTCAAAGAACATTCAAGATATGTCTTTAAAGCAGTAGCAGAAAGCGGTTTTTCAAAAAAATTATATGACAAATGAAACGATTTTGTCGCGTTTTTTATTTGACGGGTATTTTTGATGATAATATCAGAATATGATTTTTCATCATAATTTAACTTTTCAAATTGGAGCGTTTTGAGAAATCTTGAAGGAAGCTTATCTTCATTCTCTACTGCGCTGATTGCAACAATGGAGGCATTATTTATAAGTCTGTCATAAAAAAATCTCTGTAGATTTTCTCTGTCTTCAATACTGGGTAAAGCGCACTTTGCTCTTAAGTCCGAAGAGATAAAAAGATCTTTATTGCTGCGCTTAGGGACAACATCATCATTGAAGCCGACAATTATCACACCCTCGTACTTTGCTCCGCGGCTTTCCAAAACGCCCATAACAGTTACCTTCCCCCCCCTGTTATCATCTAAAGCTCTATTTTGAAGTCTCTTTAAAAAGAGTTGTAAAACATCTGAAAATAGAAGACTTTCCACATTCTGTAAAAACTTTTTAAATAAAAACAGCTCTTCTAAGACTATATCTGTCTGCTCTTTTGGGTCATCGTCTTTGATGAATAACTTAAATTTTGATTCAATTTCTGTTGCCGTTATTTTTTTCGATAAATCAACATATGTATCATTGTAAAGCCGCTCAACTCTTTTTTGGTGCTCTATCTCATCATCTTCCGCATATTTTTTTAAAACTGCCTGTACTCTTTTAAAGAAGAGGCTCTCTCGCATGCCAAAACCCATAGCAAAGTTCAAGTTGTTTAATCTGTCAAACTCTTTCAATATAGAAGCAAAACGCTCATTGGGCAGTATGACAGCTATATTTTGAGGAGCAATACCCAAGTTTACCATCATATCTATTTTTTCAAAAACAAATGCACTTTCAAGAAAAACAGATGAAAAAGATTGATAAAAAATCTTAGGCGTTTTGTTGTAGAGTTTCATCTCTTTTATAGGCTCTGCCCCGCTTAAGCAGCACTGTACTAAAGTACCAAAAGAGGTTGTTATCCCCTCTTCTTCAAGCCATTTTTTGACCTTTTTATTATATGCAGTTATGGGGGTTTGGATATAAACGTCACAAAATTTTTTAGCTTCTCTCAAAAGCCTTAACTCAAATGCACTCAAATATCCCTCAAGATGAATTCTAATCTCGCCCAAAGATGAGAGATAGGAGCTATTGATATGGGCTAATTTGGGTAAAGTTATACTGTCATACAGGAAGTTTTTATCTAAAAGAGTACAGTATCTTGTAAAAAGCTCTTGCAGAATCGATATATGCTCGCCAAATTCCGCATAAGTATCGTTTAAATCAAGCTCATCTAACTCTTTTTCTTCATTTGCCAGCTCTTCAAAAAATCTGAAAATATATTCCGAATTTTGCAAAAATGCCATAAATTCACGTGGGATTTTCAATTTTTTAAAGTTTTCAAAAGCGCTGGCTTCACGCATCAAAAGCGCTCTTGTATCTTCATCGGCAAGAGTACGCTTCGGAACATACCACGCTTTTAACTCAAAATCACTTATCGTAATAGCTTTGGGCAAAAGAGTCTGCGAAAAAATTTCATAAAATTCCCTAATCTGTCTTGCCGTAGAAAATATTTCAGTCATTAACTCTGCTTCTTGAGATTAAACACTGCCGCATAAAAAAGAACTGAAAGAGTTATTTTGTACTGTTTTCTTCGCGGGGAGTACTTGCCTCATATGTAAAAAATCCAACATCTTCACCGATTGTTACCTTGGTTTGAAATTGCCATCGTCCGATTATTTCTATACTAAACGGAGTAAAAAACCATCTGCACTTTTCAATGCCGGAAAGTGTAAGATTTTGATTGTATCTATTTGTTTCGGGTCTTGTCAGCAGCAATTTAACGTCAGCGTCAAAATCACATTTACCCTCTTTGTCGTTAATGACAACTCTTATATCATTATTGCCAACAGTATGAAGATTAGCATTCCCGCCGTTAACTTCAAAAGAGACTATATATTTTTTGTCAAATGCCTCTTGTGCAGCTTTTATTTTATCGTAGTTTCTATCTACATTTTGTTTTGTATCAAAATAGTAAGTATCCATCTCTACAGGATACTTTACTGCCTCTACTATCGTATAAATGCAGGCACACACAATCAATAAAAGACTTATAATAATACCGTGAGGCCAATAGTTTTTACTTTTCTTTTTTTGCATAGCGATATTTTACCTTCTTATATATAAAAAACAAAAATGCCAAAGCGAACATACCATAAACTACAAACCGTATCCAATCCATCGTAGAGCGGTTTGAACTGCCTATAGCACTTTCGAGTACTATATTATAACTCTCAGCTATCTGTTCCGCTAAATCCGCAAAACCATTCAAAATAGCAGCCGTGAAGTTATCGTAATCCTTTTTTAGCACCAATAACGGCAAAATACTGCCTGTCATTGGGTATGGACTAAGAATCTTAGCTTTATCAAACTTGCCTTCAAGCTCCGGTGAATAGAGGATATCTACCACTTTATCGCTCGTAAGCATAACCAAAAGCACATACGGTTGTTTAAGCTCTTTTGTAAAATTACTCCAATATTCTGTTTTGTTTACACTCTCATCGCCAACAGATAAACTCACAAATGCATAAACGCTAATATTGCTTTTGCGATAAAGCTCTTCACCCATTTCGTTGATTTTGATTACGGCTTTATCACCGATAATCTTATCATCATTAAATATATAACTCTCGTTTGCGCTACAAAATAGTGGAATTAAAAAAAGAAGAGCAGCCGCCATAAGACGACCGCTCTTAAAAATGCCTGATAAATTCATCAGACAGCGACTAAATGATTAGGAGTTAAAACGGCGTAAGCCATTAAAACAGCGATGACAATGAGTAAAACTACTATCAATTTGCTGACTAATGATTCCATATTATTCTCCTACAACTTTTCTTTTAGCCGCATTCTCATAGCTATTCATCTGAATACTTTGAGATTCCAACTGATACGGCTTATCGGCAACGCTTTGCTGAGTAATAATACCCAAAAATGTCAATACGCCGAGGATTGAAAGCAATAGAACCGTAGCTATTAACATACCGGTAATTCCGTGAATGTGAAAAATATGTCTGCTTGTATTTTCCATTGTTTTTCTCCTTACTGTCTATCTGAAAGCACATAAGCGCTGACAGCCTGCTTTTGGATATCGGTCAAGCGTCCGTCATTAAATGACGGCATATTACCAATATAACCGTCCTTGCCACGGTTTAGTACATCTACAACAAATGCACTCTTACCGTAATTTCTCAAGTCAGGAGCTGACCCTTCCATACCTGAACCGTCTATGTCATGGCATGAAGCACAAACTGACCAAGCGTTATATTCCGCCTCATTGGCATTGGCGGCATCTTGTGTGTCGGATATATATTTTGACCAATACTCTACAGCAAGACGTACTTCATCTTCGCTTGATATAAGACCGCCAAGTAATGGAGCCATTTCGCCAAGGGGATAATCCAAGCCTTTAGAGCCATGTACAACAGAATCTATAGCTGCAGCTTTCGAGCCCCAAGTTGTCAAATCCGCAGCTTTACCGCCGATACCGCTCTTATCGAGTCCGTGGCATGGAGCACACTGTACTATAAATACACTCTCACCCATATCTTTTAAAGTAGCTTCATCAGCATTTTGCCATTGTGCCGTAAATTTTTCATTATAAGCTGCTACCTCTTCGTTATACTCTCCTATTTGAGAATACGCGCCTAAAGGATACGTAAAAGGTAATCCTACCGGAGCAAGCATATACCAAATAGCCCATATACAAAGAACTAAGAAAGAGACCGCCCATCCAAGAGGTAGAGGATTTTTATACTCTTTGATGCCATCCCAACTATCTGAACTCAACTCGCCGCTTTTTTTAGCACTTTTGATATTTTTAAAATATATAGCCGCTACAAATGCTGTAATAATAACAGTAGCCGCTGCGCCAGCGATTGCAAGCAAGTTGATATAACCATAATATTCGCTAAGCCAACTCATTTTGTTGCTCCCCTTTGCTGTTCAATTTTGCTTTGTTTGATAGACATAGACTCTACCGGCTCATCTGAAATACCATCTTCAAGAGCTATCTTGCCGTACTTCTCATAGTTCCTTCTGCCGCTTTTTTCGGATTTGTAAAGGTGAAAAATATACCAATACAATATAACCACCAAAAAAGCTATCAGCAGGTAATATCCATACGCTTGATACTCAATCAGCGCAGCCATTATATCTATGTTCATATCGCGCCTCTATTTCAGACCGTTCATATAGGCAGTAAGAGCAACAATTTCTAAGATTTGACCATTATCAAACGCTTTTTTAACATCGTCGCCTTTCATACTGTCCACAATCACTTGAGCTTCTGCAAAAGCTGCTGTTTTCGCCTCTTCAAATGTACCGAGTTTTGTCATACCTGGAGCGTCATATGGAGTCTTAAATACTGTTTTTACAGTATATGCCTCAGCATAAGCCGTCTCCAAATCCGCAACACCGGTATACAAATTTTTATAAGCAGGCATAATTGAACCTGGAACAAGTGAAGCCGGATCTTTCATATGATTGTAATGCCAATCAGATGTTCTGTAGTTTCCAACTCTCCACAAATCCGGACCTGTTCTTTTTGAACCCCAAAGGAAAGGTCTATCATAAGCATACTCGCCGCTTACAGAGTACTTGCCGTATCTGTCTGTTTCAGACTTAAACGGTCGTATCATTTGTGAGTGACAGCCGTTACAATTTTCTCTCACATATATCTGCTTGCCTGCAAGCTGAAGTACCGTATATGGTTGCGTACCTTCAACAGGACGAGCATTTTCTGCAAAGCTTGGAAGTATCTCCACAATGCCTGCATATGCGATTACTATAAATAGAAATACCGCAAAAAAGAATGGATTTTTCTCTAGCCAACTAAACATCATTGCCTCCTTTACGCTGCCATAGGTGAAGCGCTTTGAGGTTCTTTCTCAAGTGCTCTGCCTGCAGTAATAGTTTTAACGACATTGTAAACGAATATAAAGAATCCGATTACATAAAGCGCTCCGCCGACTGCGCGGACAACATAGTAAGGATACAATACATTGACAGTGTCGATAAATGAGTTAGCAAGGCTGCCGTAAGCATCTGTTGCTCTCCACATCATACCCTGTGAAATACCGGCTATCCACATACTTGCAAAGAATAAAACAATACCGGTTGTTTGAATCCAGAATTGTGCTTCCATCAGTTTTCTGCTGTAAAGCTCTTTCTTGACGAATCTTGGAACCATATGGTAGATTGACGCCATAGTCATAAAGCCAACCCATCCAAGCGTACCGTCGTGAACGTGTCCGGGAACCCAATCAGTAAAGTGTGCCAATGCATTTACAGACTTGATAGAGAGGATAGGACCTTCAAGAGTAGAAAACATATAGAAAGTTGAAGCAATTATCATAAATTTGATAAGCGGACTTGTTTTTAACTGATCCCATTCGCCTTTCATAGTTAGGAGGATATTGACCGCACTACCCCAAGAAGGCAAGATTAGAACTACCGAGAAGATTGAACCCATTGTCTGCAACCAATCAGGAACTGTTTGATACAACAAGTGGTGTCCGCCTGCCCATAAATAAACAAACATCAATCCCCAGAAAGCGAATAGTGAAAGTTTGTATGAGTAGACTGCCTGACCTGACTCTTTCGGCAAGAAATAGTAAAGTTGAGCGATAATACCAACAGTAAATACAAATGCAACAGCATTGTGTCCGTACCACCATTGTACCATAGCATCATTGGCGCCAGAATACATGGAAACAGAATGCCACCAATCTCCAATTCCAGCTACAAAAAATGTAGGAATAGCCATATTGTTGAATAGATACAGCATAGCTATACCTAAGAATGTAGCTATATAGTACCATATGGAGATATAGAGTGCTTTTTCGCGTCTTATGCCTATAAGTCCAAATATGCTAATTCCCCATAGCACCCAAAAGACAACTACTACCAAATCCAAAGGCCACTCTAATTCAGCATACTCTTTTCCCGTAGATATGCCAAGAAATAGATTTACAACCGCAACCAATATGAGTAAGAAATATACCCAAAAATGCAGCTTGCCAATAAACAAAAGGAACGGCGACTCAGCCAAAGAGACTTTGAGTACGCGTTGTCCAACATAGTACCACGTTGCGAAAATTCCGCTTAACATAAAACCGAAGATAACTCCGGATGTATGCAGAATTCTTAGCCTGCTGAATGTGCCATACTCGCCGAGTAGGTAATTCAAATCAGGAAAGGCCATTTGCAAGGCAATCACAACACCCAAGACCATACCTATAATACCAAATAATATGGCAGCAAAGGTGAATAGCTTGGCAACCGAATAGTCGTAGTTCAATGCATTCGTAGCCTGCATCAAATTCCTCCTAATGAAATTTTTTATGTCACAAAAACATCACATAACGAGTGATTATATTACATTCAAGATACAACCAAGCTTAATAAGATTAACTATATCTTAAATAAAATAACCAATTGCATAAGTTTAACAAAATCCCCATTTTTAGGGCATTTACACTTATAGACTATTCAACAAAAATTTTATATCCCAAAGTTGGTATATTTCTTATAAAATTTTTATCTGTTTTATTTCTAATCCTTTTAACAAACGTTCTAATTGCCGCATCGCTCGTATTTTCCGACCACACGCACCGTTTTATATCTTCATGCGGTGCAAAATAATCCGTACTATTCGCCAAAAATGAGATAAAAGCAATCTCTTTTTTTGTCAAAATTATCGTTTCACCGTCTTTTACCAATGCTTTTTTAGCTTTATCAAACTGATAACCGCCTCCAAACTCTATCATATTATTAACGGCAAACTTTTGCTGAGCCAATTTCACAATCAACGATAAAAGTTCATCAGGATATACAGGCTTAATGATATATTTATCCACGCCTGCATCAATAGCCCCCAGAAGCTTCTCTTTTTCGCTAAATGCGCTTAATACGATAACAAGCGTATCTTTTGACATAGCTTTGATATCGCGCGCCAAAGAGAGTCCGTCTTTGACGGGCATTAATAGGTCGGTTATTACAATATCAGGCTTATATTTTTTAAACTTTTTTAAACCTTCACTGCCGTCTCCTGCAGTAAAAAAGAGTTTAAATTCATCCTCTATAGCATTAGCCAATGTTTTTCGTATATTAGCCTCATCCTCCACATATAGAGCGGTTACCGTTTTAAGTGCGCCCTGTACCATTACTGTCCTCCTTGGATAGGTATTTTGATGATAAAGTCGGCACCAGCGTCTTGGTTTTTGACGCGCACCGTACCGTTCATACTGTTTTCTATTATCATTTTTACTATATATAAACCAAGTCCCGTACCGGAACTCGCATGCTTTGTTGTAAAATACGGCTCAAATATTTTGTCTATAACTTCGTTGTCTATACCGCCGGCATTATCGGCAATACTTATCAGTACAAAACCATTCTCATATTTGGAGCTGATTTTTAATTCTCTTTCGTCTGCAGACTTATCCAACAAAGCATCTTTAGCATTACTTACAATATTAAGTATTGCCTGAGATAATTCATTTTTATAGCCGTAAGCCATGATGCTTTCATCTATTTCTATTTTTACATTAATGGCTGCTTTGCTTAAAGAACCTTCTAAAATAGAGAATACCTCATCTATCACATCTTTTACAAAAAAATTGTCTTTACTCTTGGCAGGACTGAAGAAGTTCCTAAAATCCTCTATTGTTTTAGACATTCTTGCAATCACCTTTTTGGCATGCTCATACTGCTTTTGTATATCTTTTTTATTGCTGTCCAAAGAGTATTTTTTCATTGTAAACATTATTATGCCAAGTTCGGATAACGGCTGACGCCATTGATGCGCTATATTACCTATCGTTTCACCCATCGCTGCTAAACGCGCCTGCTGAAACATCATCCTGTCTTTTTCGCGGTTCTTTTCAGCTTCTTCGGCAATACGCTTTTCAAGATCCTGATTAAGCATTCTAAGCTTTCTCGTCTGCTCTTGAATCCTTTTTTCAAGCATAGAATTCAAAAGACTCAACTCTTCCTCTTTGTTTTTTAAAGCTTCCGTTAGCATTACATTACTTGTAACATCGTATCTAATCGCAATAAACTCCTGTATATCGCCGTTTTTATCCAATATGGGGGCAATAGTTGTGTTCACATAAAATGTCGAACCATTTTTTGACATATTTTTCGCTGTAGTTTTGAATGTCTTTTTACTTAAAATAGTATCCCAAAGAAGTTTGAAATCAGATTTGGGCACATCTGGATGACGCACAATATTATGATTTTTGCCGATAAGCTCCTCTTTACCGTAACCGCTGATTTTACAAAATTCATCATTCACAAAAGTAATAATGCCGTCTATATCTGTTTTTGATACAATATTGCTTTGCTCTATCGCTTTTTTGTATTGACTTAACTCTTGCCCCACATTTTACCTTTTTATTACAATCAAATAACCGCAATATGACATATATATGCCATACAGTACAATAACAGCGCCGGATATTTTTATCATTATACTCTTTATTCGTTCTATTTTTGTAAAAAATCCGGCCGTTAAACCAACAGCAAGAAGTACGGGCAGCGTACAAAGTCCAAAAATTATCATGATTATACTTCCCCAAAAAACAGAACCGCTCGCTACTGCCGAAGAGAGGAAAAAATAGACAAGCCCGCACGGAATAAAACCATTAAAAACGCCTAAAAAATAAAAACTTGCAAAGTTCTTTGAAGAGATAAGAAAATTATAGATTTTTCTAATGCAAGGTTTTAGTAAAATACCACTCTCTATGGATGTCAAAAAACGTATAAAGCCTGCAAGCGACAACCCCATTAATACCATCAAAATACCAACAATAAAAAGTAAAAGTCCCTGCGCTTTTAACGAAAATGAGAACGCTTTTCCAAGTGCACCACAAAATGCTCCCATTAAAGCATAAGAACTTATACGCCCTAAATGATATGTAATATAATAGATACTTTGCTTGGAGAGAATGGCTGTTTTATCTATTTTACTGCTTCCAAGCGCAATCACAAACCCACCGCACATACCTATACAATGAGAACTTCCCAAAATAGCTGCACTTATAATCGCCGCTAAATTAATGGCGTCCATAAGATAAATTATATTCTTTTCGCAAACTCTGCAAATATATATTTGCTCTCGTGCGGTCCAGGGCTGGCTTCAGGATGGTGCTGTATCGAAAATATCGGCTCATCTATATACTCTAATCCCTCAATAGTATTATCAAAAAGATTCATATGAGTAATTTTCGCAATCTTACAAATCTCTTCAGGAACACTATAATTATGGTTTTGAGCGGTTATCTCAACAGTTTTGTTGTTTTCATTGCGTACTGGATGATTACCGCCGTGCTGTCCGAATTTTAACTTATAAGTATCATATCCGTGCGCTATTGAAAGCAATTGATGCCCCAAGCAGATAGCAAATATCGGTATTTTAGCTTTGATGAGTTTTTTCAATTCTTCAGCTTCGTTTTTGAGTATCAGCGGATCGCCCGGACCATTTGATAAAAATACTCCATGTATATCGCCTTCTTCAAATCTTTTAACAATTGTCTCAGACTTTGTATTATACGGTACTACTTCAACACTTATGCCGACTTCGCAAAGTTCATTTAGAATATTACGCTTAACGCCAAAATCAAATGCGACAACCTTTTTGTTTAAAGCGTGTGAAGCTTTCTTATACTCCATTTCCTTATCGTCCCAAACGCCATTTTCATGTATATAGCTTTTTTTAGTGCTGACTTGAGGCATATAATCAAACTCTTCGATTCTAGGAGAGTTTGCAAGCAGATTTTTTAAGACCTCTTTACTGCTCTCTTTAGTAGAAGCTATCATCATTTGAGGTCCACTTTTACGTATCATCTTTGTCAAAAAACGCGTATCTACATCGCAAATGCCAAACCCGTTATATTTTTTCAAAAACTCCGAAAACGTCGTTTGACTTCTAAAATTTGAAGGGATATCATTAAGATTTCTTATGAAAATACCCGAAGCGTGTACATTTGAACTCTCCATATCGTCGGCATTACAGCCTACTATACCAATTTCAGGCATTGTAAAAACGATAAACTGGCCAGCATAACTTGGATCTGTGATAATCTCCTGATAACCGGTCATTGAAGTATTAAAGACTATCTCGCCTACTCTTGTACCCTCAGCTCCAAAACTTTTACATTCTAAAAAAACACCGTTTTCTATATATATCCAGACAGGTTTCAGGTTCATTTTATCATGCCTCTTTTTCTCAACTCCTCTTCATACAGCCTCTCAAATACAAGGTCGTACTCTTCGGTTCCAGGAGTCAATTTGCGCTTATAGTTATCTATTCTCTCAAGTACTATATCCTGCGCTTTTTCATAAGTTTTAAGATACTCTTCAATAGCATTATAAATAATATTTTTAACACGGTTTTCGGAAACTTGATATTTTATAAGAGCCTCTTTTTGAAGACTGTTCAAAATACGATGCGAAAGGTCGGAATATCTCTCTTCAAATGATAGTATAACTTTATAATCTTTTGCAAGCTTTTTTTTAATAAGCCAAAACATATTTCGGCGGTCTATTTGCATAAACTCCATCTCTTCACTGTTCTCATCAAGCATCTCGGCAACCCTCTGCTCTAATGCTGCTTCTTTGCTTATCTCCTCAACAATAAGGACTTTAGCAATTTCACTAACCGGCTCCAACCCTTTCTGGAGTGTTATAAATCCGCAATTTAGCAAATCTATAGCTATTTTACTTGCAATATAAGGAGCATGCGGTAACCTTATCTTCATAAATCACCTTTTTTTTATTTTTGTGATTGTAGCTTAATAAAGGTAAAATTATGTTTAGCTAAGAAAAACACATACGATAATGGCTCGGATTTAAAACTTTCGTTAATAAAATTTTTCTATTTGATTTTATATTTACTCTCTTCCAATGCTTTTTCGGTCAAGTAAGCATATCTATATTTTACAGATGTATTTGCTCTGTGCACCGACAAATACAATTTTTTCTTTGTAGGCATTACTATTATCTACTGGGTGATAGCCAATCACAATGCATTTGCAAAACTTTTTTTCTGTACATATTTTCCCCATCATTTCTTATTGACTTATGTATCAGCATTCAATTTTAATGAATTTAAAATATTAATTAACTATATTTTTATAAATCTTAATGTAAAGCTCTTTTTGTTTTTAAATATGCACTTTATAATTGCAGCATTGCTAAATTGATTCATTTAGTAAAACTGTGCTTAAAGCATTCATCATTTTGCAAAAATTGATAAAATCAAAGAATATCGCTTAATCTAAAAGATTTCAAAATTATTGATTTTTAATAAAATTAACAGGATAATCAAACTATAAAAGAAGGATATTATCTCATTTGTAAAATTTAAAGCAGTAAAAATATTAAATCACTTCGCTTTGACAAACAAAACGAAGTGAAAAAAGTTACAATACTATCGTATCAAGCCTCTCTGCGCCAGTGGAGATTACACCAACTTTGGTCTGCGTAATCTCTTCAATCTTTTTGATATATTTTTTTGCATTATCGGGAAGTTCATCATAAGAGCGTATGCCCTTTACACTTTCCCATCCATCCAATTCTTCATAAATAGGTCTTATATCGTCGAGATTTTCTGGCAAAGTTGTATAGCGTTTGCCATCTCTTTCATAAGCAATGCAGATTTTTACTTTATCAAATCCATCTAAAACATCCAGTTTCATTAACGCTATTTGGTCAAATCCATTTACTCTGCTCGCAAATCTACAAGCAAGAGCGTC
>JAIRKW010000078.1 GCA_031259875.1 Campylobacteraceae bacterium | reverse complement strand
GCAATGACAAGAAGGGGTAAATTCCGCCGCATTCCTCGCAAAGATTGTTTTCTGTAAAAACTCTTTATTTTCTCATAATGTGCACTTTGCTTGTTGTTTGGTTGCAAAATGACACAAATAGAAAAATTTCATAACTCTTTTTATTTTCAAAATTACTGCGCTGACACTCACAACAACATTTGTCTGCACGAAAATAACGGATATATGCGTAAAGTATTTTTGCTTCACATTTTTGAAAATATGATACAAGGATTAGTGTTTTGCGCTGTCAAATTGCTGCGTCGCAAGCTCCTTGCAATGATGGGAGCGGAAAATGGTTTTGGAATTTTCCCAAAACCATATACTGTCAAGAAAATAAAAAAGGGGCTAATTTCATTTTCAATTTTTCTCTTTGCGCCATTATGAGGTAATTCAAAAAATCTGAAAACATCCCTCTTTTGCGCATTTGAAAGCCTTTATCCGAACATTTATTGAACATTCGGATAAAAAGCTATCCGATGGCGCACAAAACTCCGCCGCCTTCAACTGCTTGCCCCTGCGATACAAAGACTTTTACTATCACGCCGCCTTTTGGCGCGCTTATCTCTGTCTCCATTTTCATCGCTTCAAGCAAAAAGAGTATCTGTCCTTCTTTTACACTCTCCCCCTCTTGGACAAAAACTTTTGAAACAGAACCCGGCAGTTCAGCTTTTACTTTAAAAGCATTCGCATCAACCTCATCACCGCTGTTTTTTGCCTCTTCTTTTGGTTCTTCTTTGGCAAGGTCGGAAGATTCTCCTGCACTGACAACTTTTGTGATTTTACTCACATCAATTGCCGATCCTTCTCCTTCGATAACCTGCACATCATATTTTTCGCCGTTAACAACAACCGTATACGAACCGACGGAACTTTTTACAGCTTGAGGAACTGGAGTTTTTTTCGTCTCCGAAAGCGTGCTTGCATTGCTGTTTTTGCGGACATTTACTTTTGCTTCGCCTTTTAAAAATGCCAAACCTTTCTCTTTGCATGCGGCAACGATAAAAATATTCTCATCTGTATCTTCAATACCTGCTTCTTCAAGCTGATGTCTTACATAAAGAACCGTTTTTGTAATATCTTTGTCGGCTATATCAACAGGATCTTCAGTAGTTACAGGCAAATTCAACTGCTCTGAGGCTATTTTGATAATCTCTTCGTTTGGTTTTACTGGAGTTTTGCCAAAATATCCCAAAACCATTCTGCCGTAACCGTCGGCTATCTTTTTCCATTTGCCGAACATTACATTATTGAAGGCCTGCTGGAAATAAAACTGCGAAACAGGAGTTACGCTTGTTCCGTATCCGCCAAGCTCCACAACTTCTCTCATAGCCTTTATGACTTCAGGGAATTTATTTAAAATATTATTATCTCTCATCATTTGAGTATTGGCAGTGAGTGCACCTCCTGGCATCGGAGAAAATGGTATAAGCGGTAAAACCTGCGTAGCTTCAGGCGGGAAGAAATAGTCTTTCAAACAATCTCTCAACACTTCCTCATACTGCAATATTTTATCTATCTCAAGCCCGCCCAAATCATAATCTTTACCTTTCACAGCATGAAGCAGAGTCAAAATATCAGGCTGACTTGTTCCTCCGCTGACAGGTGCGGCAGCCAAATCTATACCATCAACTCCTGCTTCCAATGCAGCTAAATAACAAGCTACGCTAACTCCCGCCGTCTCGTGCGTATGAAGTCTTACATGTGTACCTTCTGAAAGCAGTCTCTTTGCCATTTTGATAGCTTCATACACTTTTTGAGGACTTGACGTACCGCTCGCATCTTTAAAACAGACACTATCATACGGAATACCCGTATCCAATATATCTCTCAAAGTTTTCTCATAAAACGCCACATCATGAGCACCTGTACATCCTGGCGGCAGGTCCATCATAGTTACAACAACTTCGTGTTTTAAATCATGCTTTTTAATACGCTTCGCGCTGTAGCGAAGATTGTTTACGTCATTTAAAGCGTCAAAATTTCTTATGGTTGTCGTAGAGTGTTTTTTAAACATTTTGGCGTGCAAATCTATAATCTCTCTGCTTCCGGTATCCAATGTAACAGTGTTTATCCCGCGCGCCAAAGTCTGAAGATTTGCGCCCGGACCCGCGGCTTCCCTGAATTTGTCCATCATAGTAAAAGCATCTTCATTCAGATAAAAGTAGAGGCTTTGAAATCTAGCGCCGCCACCGAATTCGAAGTGATTTATGCCCGCCATTCTCGCCGCACTCACAGCAGGCAAAAAATCATCCATCAATACTCTTGCCCCAAATACCGATTGGAAACCGTCTCTAAAAGTCGTATCCATGATATCAATAAATTTTTTTGCCACTTTGGTTACCTTTGTTTTGATTTATGCAGATTGACAGCCGCGATAATAGCGGCAGCAACGGCTGGATTAGGGGATTTTGAACTATTCTCATTTTGGTTGTTTTGAGATTGTTCAAGCAGTGAAAGTCGTTTGACAAGCCTCATTTGGTAATACAAAATTGCACTCAAAAGTGCGACAAATAGGAACATTAACACAGTTGAAATGACGCTCAAATTACTCTCCTAAAATAATCGATTTAGTAATTATAAAGCAAAGCTTTTGATAGTTCGCTTTGTTTATCGGTTGAATTTTGTTTTAATGTGAAAAATCACTATTTTGGTTACTAAAATTAACATCTTAATTAACTTTGCATTTTTGGTTTAAAAAGAGTCTTGCAGAATCTTGCACAATAGCGCCGTGCTCGGCTATAGCTTCATCCGCAGTTACATATCGTTCATTATAAAGCGGTTTAGAATATAATATTTCGCTATCATTTTTGATTTCAAATACCATCGTTTCATATACTAAAAGATTATCATCTTTTTCAAAAAATTTGTGTCTGATTTTCATGCTTATAGTAGACACTAAGTAAGATTTGCCGTTGACAAAAATAATATTTTTAAGTTCTATCTCTTTCATAGATCTCCTTTATGCAAAAGAGTGAAATTTTACCATAAAGGAAAAAATTTAGACTTAAAATTTATATTTTTATACTATTATCAGATTTTAAAAGCAAAAAGTCCGCCCGTATAGTGTCAGGATATTTTAATCCGCTTCCTGTATTCAACAAAACAACCCTCTCTTTTGGCTTTATCCAACCATTTTTTAAAAGTTTATATGCCGCCGCAACTGTTGCCGCACCTTCCGGACAGATAAAAAGTCCTTCATTTTTAGCTAAAAGGAATTGATATTTCAGTATCTCTTCATCACTGACATCAACAGCCGTGCCTTCTGTTTTATAAATAGCTTCTAAAACCAAAAAATCGCCTAACGCTTTTGGAACCGTAATACCAAACGCCACAGTTTTGGCGTTTTCCCAAAAAACAGACTCTTTTTGTTTATTTTTGCAAGCCTCTACTATCGGCGCACAATTTTGTGCCTGCACTGCCACAAGACGCGGGAGAGTATCTATGATACCTATCTTGCGCAGTTCAAGCAAAGCTTTATATATACCAATAAGCCCAACGCCTCCGCCTGTCGGATATAAAATCACATCTGGTACCTTCCAGCCAAACTGCTCTACTATCTCAAGCCCCATTGTCTTTTTGCCCTCTATCCTATAAGGTTCTTTAAGCGTTGAAGCATCCATTATGCCGTATTGATGTATGGCTTTGGCAACTATTTTGCCTGCATCATTGATAAGTCCGTCAACAAGATAGAGTTTAGCTCCGACAACAGCGCATTCGTTTTGCGTAATTAACGGCGCGTTTTTTGGCATAACAATATGCGCTTCAATTCCGGCCTTTGCACCATAAATCGCCCATGCCGCGCCTGCATTTCCGTTTGTTGGCATAGCAAAACTTTTAACGCCAAGCTCTTTTGCTTTTGAAATGCCTACAGCCGCGCCGCGCGATTTGAAACTGCCACCCGGATTTAGCCCCTCATCTTTTAAATATAATTGCTCAAAGCCAAGCATGCTGCCAAAATTTTTAAGTTTCAAAAGCGGTGTTATTACCTCTCCCAACGAGACGATATTTTTTTCATCTTCTATGGGCAAAAACTCTTTGTATCTCCAAAGATTGTAACTTCTGTATTTTAGTTTCTTTTTGCAAAATTTATTTTTTATTTTTTTCAAATCATACCGCACCAACAGTGGCGCGGCGCAATTTTGACAAAGCTGTACAACTTTGCGGTGATTAAAAATGCTTTTGCATTTCGGACACTCTAAATGCGTCACATACATATATACTCCTTAAAATGCCCGAGCTAAATCGGAGTCTGGATGATTGCCGCAGCGTCTGTAATCATCAAAATCTATCGTAAGAGAGTATTTTTTGCGTATCTCTTGAAGAGAAGACGAGAGTCTGACATAATACTCTAATGAAGCATTTTTTTGCCCTGCCAGATAAGTATTTGGACGCGGCACCCAAACCATATTGACAGTACTTACACCATATGAAGCCAATTCATCCGCTTCTTTTAAAACCGCCTCCAAAGCTTCGTCTTCACTCCTAAAGCCAAACGGTTGGGCAAGTTCCACACCTGAAACTATGCCGGTATTTACTCTGTTTTCTCCAAAGATTTCCACAGCATCAATAAGCCGCTTTTTCCACTCTTTATAACCGACCCATTTTGCTTTTCCGGGACAAACAATATTAAAAATATTCTCATTTAAAACCTCTATATCCATAGTAAGGCTTGATATGCCAGTCTCATCATAAAGCCGCTTTAACTGCTTTTTTGTAACTGCCGAACAGATGAGCTGCGAAGGGAACTTTTTAGCTGTAAAATTCTCCCCTATGGCGCTTAAAATCTCTATGTAGTAATCTATCTCTTTATCAAACGGTATTTTACCATGAAAATCAGAGCCTGACGTAAGACAAATTGCGCTGAATCTGCCTTTCTCTTTCAGCGCCTCTTTTATCGTTTCGGACACATCTTTTGGCTTTATCCTCGTTTGCATCTCTATCTCATTTTTTTGCTGCTTGAGGTTGTTGACTATATCGCAAAATTTACAACCCATATCCTCATTCCAAAAGTGACAGTATCTGTTTGGTATAAGATACAGTCTTTGCGGACGTGCACCGACAACATTTTGCATAAGCGTTCCACTTGACGTTTTCTTATCGTAAAAATTGGGCTTATCCCAATAAAACACCTCTTCAAGTCCTTTGCTTTCATCCGTCAAAATAAGTTTGTCATTTATCAAATCAATTATATACGGGTTATTTTCAAGCGGAGTCGGTGTACTAAGAACGGAGGTGCCATCGCGCAGAATAAAAGCTTCTGGACGTCTTGTCAATTTACCGTCTCTTGTGCCGAACAGATGTGTTCCGCCTAATTGATGGCGCGTCTCATCCACTGTGCTAAGAGCGTTTGGCGTATAATAAACGCCGCGTCTGTGAATATCTGCTTTTAGCATAATAAGCTTTGGAAATTTCGGATATTTCGCCGCCGTTTCTTCAAATGTTAAAGTGCTTCGCGCATTCATCAAACAACCTCCTGCTAAAAAATATAAATTGTTTTTACTTTCCTCTTCAATTTTTGCTCGTAAAGACTACTATCAATTGTTTTAAGCGTTCAAGTTAATAGCTCTAAACTTTTTTGTGTATTCTTGCAATAACTTATGAATATTTTGCCGCTTACAATAATGCACTGCGGTTTTGCCGTTATTTTAACTTTATCAAAGCAAGACAGTTTGTTATCACTGCAAAAATTTTGACACTCTCTTGAACGTTTAAAAAACTCTAAAATTTCATTCCCCACTTAATTATCGTTCTTCTTTCTATAACTCTAAATACAACGTTTTCTACCAGTATCCCCACAATAATAACCGTTAAAAGTCCAGCAAACACAACATCAATATCAAGTTGATTTTTCTTTTCGTATATAAACCAACCAATGCCGCCTCCGCTCGAACTGACGCCGAAAACTAACTCTGCGGCAATAAGCGTTCTCCATGAAAAAGCCCAGCCGACTTTAAGTCCTGTCAGTATACTTGCAAACGCTCCTGGAATTAATATCTTAAATACAAATCTAAGACCTGTCAGCTCATAACTTCTGCCAACCATGCGCAAAGTATTGCTAACACCCATAAAACCGTTATAAATATTAAGAGCTATAGGCCAAGTAACAGCGTGCACAATGACAAACATAATGCTCGGATATCCAAGTCCAAACCATAAAAGCGCCAGCGGTAAAAGAGCAATAGCCGGAAGCGGATTAAACATAGAGGTCAGCACATCTAAAAGGTCTGTGCCAATACGTGTTGTTATCGCCAGAATAGTCAGCGTTGCGGCAAGTAAAATACCAAGAATATAAGCCATGAAGAGAATTTTTAAAGAGGTAATAATTTTTTCAGGAAGTTCACCGCTTAATACAACGCTTATAAAAGCTTTCACGGTAGAGATAAATGTCGGGAACATAAGTTCGTTGTCTAAATATAAAGAGTACACCTGCCAGATAAACGCCAAAGAAATTATAATAAGCGTTTTGCGGATAAAA
>JAIRKW010000007.1 GCA_031259875.1 Campylobacteraceae bacterium | reverse complement strand
TTCAATTCCCCTCACTTCCACCAATATATTTAAAATGTCCTAAAATATACTATTTTCAATTAATACTGCAATAATAATTTAATTTTTTAAGATAGATTTTTCTATATTAAACTAATCATCGTTTTTATGCGCTTGGAGCATAATGCAAAAAATTAGAACAATTCTTGGAAAATGCATAAATACAAAAACAGTTTCAAATAAACACAGCTTTTAAAATAAAAAATTGAAAATTACTTTTTTATTTATATAGTTTCTGTTATAATAACAAAATTATATCTTTAATTTTGTTGGGAGGAAGATTTGAAGAAGGCTTTTTCGCTTATGGAACTTATGGTGGTGATTATTATATTAGGACTTCTCACAACGCTTGTTTTACCTAATCTTATAGGTAAATCAGAACAAGCCAAACAAAGACTTGTCTGCATTCAGATGAAGACTATTTCAGAATCTCTTAAAATGTTTAAGATGGACTTTGGCAATTTTCCAACTATGGATGAAGGACTTAAGGCACTTATAACAAATCCTGATAGTGCCAAATATAGAAGATATCCGAACGGCGGTTATCTTGATGGCAAGACTACACCTAAAGATTCGTGGAATAATGAGTTTATATACATATTACGCGGAGGTGATTTTGAACTGGTTTCATTAGGTGCGGATGGACGCGAAGGCGGAGCGGATGAGAATGGAGATATATATTTTAGCAAATGTCAAGAAGAGTAACGAGAAGCGGTTTTACGCTATTTGAACTTTTATTGGTAATGCTCTTATTGGTTATTATATATGGCTTGTTTATGCAAAATTTCGTTTTTGAAAACGACCCCTATGAAGAAGATGTGAAACTTGAGAGGTTAAATCTCTACTTATTGGAGAGTATAAGTAAGCGTAAAGCAAAAGTCTCTTTAAAGTGCGTTGAGGATTGTTCGGAGTGCCATGTGCTTTTAGACGGCATCGATACAAATAAAACTATTAGTCTTTTTGATAAAGAGTTTGAGCCGACAGCTTATAAATATGACGGTAAGCGGCTTGATAGAATAACGTATGATGATTATTACAAAGACGAGTACAAAAGAGAGAAAGTCTGTTTTGATTATAGTGTCTATCCTAACGGTAGTGCCGATAAGGTAGTGTTAGAGTATCAAAATAAGGTTTATCTGCTGGAAAATTATATGGAAGAGGGAAGAGTGTTTGCTTCTTTGGATGAGGCGAGCGACTATCTGGATGAAAAACAGCTTGAAGCAAAAGGACGGTGAGAGTTGATATTTAAATATTCAGGCATTGATAAAACAGGTTCAAAAGTTAATTCTAAAATAGAGGCCGGCAGTCTTGATGAAGCCAAAAGAAGATTAAAGGCTTCGGGTATTATATATAAAAAGCTGCAAGAAGAGAAACTTACTCTCTTTAGCAAAATCAGCTTCAAACGCCGTTATAAAATTACTTCCGGTGAACTTGCGTGGTTTTGCCGCGATATAAGTATTTATCTAAAATCCGGCATCTCTTTGGTGGATGCTGTGAAACTCTCTTTAAATCAATACGTTGATAATAAAAAAATGACTATTTTTTTAAATAGTGTCAAAACGTCTCTTGATGAAGGTAAAAATTTCTATTTTGCACTTGAAAATCAGACTATTTTTAAACTCCCCATATTTTTTAAACAATCCATCAAAGTTTCCGAAGAGAGTGGTATTTTAGATGAGATATTATTGGAATTGTCGCGTTTTTTAAAAGAACAGGAGCGGCTCAATAAGCAGATACAGAATGCCTTTGCTTATCCGATGTTTATATTGTTGATATCTGGTTTTATGCTGGGCTTTATGATAGCCTACGTAGTACCGAAAATCAGCTCTATATTCGAGCAAATGAATCAAGAGCTGCCCAAAATAACGCAAATAGTCATATCTGTTGGAGATTGGCTCTCACAGTACTGGTTTTATGCTATTTTGTGTTTAGCTTTGATAATTGCAGGCGTAAAAACTATACTTGCTGTCAATAAAAAGGCAAAATATACTTATGATCTTTTTATGCTTAAGCTTCCATTTTTTGGAAAAATTATAGAATCATCAGAACTTGGTAGATTTACATATATAGCTTCTGTGCTGATAAAATCAGGTGTGCCTTTTGTAAAAACTGTACGGCTTGGATTTGGTATCTTAAAAAACAGCGTCATAGCTGATGTTTTTGATAAGGCTTCACTTAAGGTAGTGGAAGGTTCACGCCTCTCTTCCGCACTTTTAAAGTCGGATTATAAACTTAGCAACTCTTTTGTGCAGGCAGTTACTTTGGGCGAAGAAACAAGTGAAGTCTCTTTGGTGCTGCAAAATCTCTCGACGCTTTATTTTGAAGAGAACAGAGATAAAATTGCTCTGTTTTTATCTTTACTGGAGCCTATGTTAATGCTTGTTGTTGGCGGACTTATTGGGCTTATTATTACCTCCATGCTGCTGCCTATATTCTCTATCAACATCTCTTAAGGAATATGCGTGAATAGAAAAGCGATAGCACTGCTTACAACGGTGGGGTTGATACTGATACTATCGCTCTTGGTCTTAAAAAGCGTTACTATTTCTCAAAAATATTTTATAAAGCTAAATGAGATAAATGTTGCTACACAGCTTAATAAAATTTTTCTTGATGTGTTGAAGATTTTAGAGGAGAATACAAAAGATATTTCAGATAAAGAGTCTTTGTCTTCTATCGTTGGACTGCCTATTATGATAAACGACGAGAATATGCAGACCTTTATCGATATTAGCTCGGCTGCTTCTACGCTGAATATAAACTCTATTTTAACTCAGCAAAATACAACCAATGAAGTTTTATATAGTTTTTTGCAAAATGTTTTGTATGAATATCGCGTTACAAATGGAAATCTTTTTTTACTTATACTCTTGGATGCAGTAGATAAAGACAAAAACCAGCGCGCATACATGAGTGAAGCCGCCTTAAACAGTGAACGATTTGAGGATGGTGGTATCTATTCACGCGAGGCGTTTAATTTTTTGCTTGATTATTATGTGGCACAAGGAGGAGATGCTGCGATATATAAAATCCCTTGGGGAGATATCGTAGGTTTTTATGGCGATAGCGTTGATTTCAACTATATTAAAGCACCATTGTTAAATTTAATGGAAAAAGTGTATAATTTCACATATCTTGCTGAACAAGGCTTGATATCTTCTTATAGGGACTTGAGACTTTCGAGTGAAGCGGAGGCTGCGTTTGGAGCTTTAAATATTGGCTTTTTTACGCCAAGTGTTATTTGTGTGATGAATGTTTCATATTTGGACGAACAAAAAACATTCTCGTTTATGTATGATATTAAAACAAAAAAAGTGAGTTATATTGAAACAGTTTTTTAGTAAATCTTACAACAAATTCAACAGCGCGAAAAATTATAAGCGCTCAAATACTATCTTCGCGGATACTTCGCCGTTTTATCTGGAAGAAACACAAATGGTGAATGTCATACTCTCGCCGCGCTTTTATTGGGTGAGAAAAGAGACACTTCCTGTTAAATATATCTTTCAAGCCAAAGAGTATGCTCCATCGCTGTTTGAAGGTATAGTGCCGCAGGGGAATTACTCTTACAAGGCAGTCAAAAGCGGAGATAAATTTACACTTTTTGCGTATGACGCTAAGGCTATTTTGGAAGAATTGGAGCGGCTTGGTATTAAATCGTCTCAAATAGAGGGTGTCTATTTTGCTCAAACAGAGTTTTTAGACAGTGCTATTGCGATAAAAATAGACGATAAATCAGCTCTCGTCAATCAAAATGATAAATTGATAAAGGTGCCGCTTGCACTTGCTAAAGAGCACAAGGATATATCTAAAATGCTCTCTTTTCATACGCTCTCACCGCATAAAATAAAATTAGGAAAATTTAACCGCTTTTATGAAGAAAAAGGCTTAATTGGCATAGTCTATGTTCTGTTTTTTTTAATACTGATTTTGCTTGTGGATATAATATATTCAAGCTATGTAAAAAATGGTTTTAAAGCTCAGGAACAGGAGATTTTGACATCTTATTCGCTGCCTTCTACATCATTACAGCTGAATGCGTTGATAGAGGAGTATGAGACAATAAATAAAGAACAAAGCACTTTTAGAGGTGCTGTTTCTTATCTGTTTCGAACGCCATTTGGCGCAAACGAGCGTTTTGAAAGTATAAAAATCGAAGAGAAGAAAATCTCTTTGATTATTCGCGCTGGAATAGCTCGAGAGGGGCAGTATAAGAGTTATTACGAGAGGTTTTTTAAAAATGTGTCATTAAAAAATGACGGTAAAAATATTATGATAGAGATGCGTTATGAATAAAATCAATCCTTTTATATTAGTGGGTGTTATTTTTGTAGTGTTTGTGGTAGTTTTTATTAAAGCTTCGCATACACGTTCTTCTTTACCGCTTGCAGCAAAAGCTGTTTTGACGTTTGAAGAAAAAGCAAAAAGAGTGAGTATGTTGGAAAAAATGTGGAACAAAGATGCTCTTGAGAATCGATTAAAAGCTCTTTTTGTTGGTCAGCAAGTGATTGATAAGGGCAATATGCTTGAGATTAAAAGCACAGCTCTGACGCGCTTACAAGCAAATGAATTTATCAGAAAAGCGCTTGCGGAAGCCTTTGAAATAAAATCATTTGATTTTGTTGCAGAAGGAGATGATAGTTATCGTGTAGTTATGGAGATAAAAAAATGAGAATTATAAAATTTCTTTTCTTTGCTGTACTTTTTCTTGTATTACTGATAGCTTTTTTGCCAAAAGAGAATATTTACTATGTTCTTGAAGAGAAGTTGTCAGGCTATGGCGTTAATTTAGATGAAGAGAATGTGAAAGAGAGTTTTGCCGGCTTGGATTTAGAGGGCGTGAATGTTTTGTTCGGCAGCAGCAATATTGCGTATATAAAAACGGCAGCAGCATTTTTTGGCATTTTGTACAATAAAGTGGAGTTGACCTCCACTGCACCGTCAGGCAATATGCGAAGTTTTATACCGTTGATGGATAAGGTAAGCGCTTGGTATACGCCGTTTTATCCGACAAAAGTTTTTTTAAGAGGAGAGGGTGGGATTGGCAGTATATCGGGCAGTTATAATCTCTATGACAAAAAGATATATCTTGAGTTGCAACCTTCGGCTGATTTTTCGCGTAGATATCCGATGTTAAATGCGAATTTTAAGAAAATAGACGGGAGGTTAGTATATGAGCTATCGTTTTAATAGTAAAGTGCTTAGTCTTATTTTTAAAATCCTTATTCTGCTTGCTATTGCAAAAATTATAGGATTAATTATTTATATATTTTTGCCTAAAAGTGGTGTAAATGTGCCAAAAAATGATAATCTAGCCGATCTCGGTTCCTATGCTTCAGTGTTTACTTCAAGAGAAGGAGCAGCAATTACGCCGCTTGCCCCGCCGGTAGGCGATATAAAATTGATGGCTGTTTATAAGGAAACAAAAAAAATAGATGGGTATGCCGTTGTAAAGAGCGGCAGTGAAGTTAAAATACTCAAAACCGGCGATAGGTTGGGGCAGTATAGACTTAAAGAGATAAAATTAGATGGTATATTTTTGGATGATAACGGAATGAACTTTTGGGTTGGATTTGCCAATAGCACATTAAATACGGTAAACACAGGGGCTTCTTCACGATTTCCGCTTTCTCCAAGCGGTGCTTCTTTATTAGAGCGTGATATGAAATTAGAAGAAGAGGCTTTAATGGCTGGTCAGCAAAATAGTGAAGCATATACAAATGTTATACAAAGAAGTGAACTTGATAATTTATTGAGCAATCCCGATTCGGTCTTTAAAAATATAGGGTTCAAAGAAGTTATGAGGAACGGCAAGTTGGAGGGCTTCAGAGTGCTTAGCGTTAACAGGAATTCGCCTTTTGCTAAGCTTGGTTTGCGCGCTGGCGATGTTATCACGAGTTTTAACGGAGTAAAACTTGATAACTATGCAAGTGTGCTTGAGATATACAACAACGCCAAAACTTACACGAGAGTGAAGATTGAGGTGACGAGAGGCAATGAAAAAAAGGAATTCGAGTATGAGATTAATTAGTAGAATACTATTAAGTGTTTTGGTTATAGGCTGCGCTCTGCTTGGAGCTCAAGAAACGGTAAAGACGCTTTCTAATAATCAAAGCGTTGAGATAAACTTCAGGGATTTGGAGGTAACAGACTTTGTACGGCTTGTTTCCAATATACTAAATAAAAATGTGCTTTTACAAGATGCGATTCCGGGTAAAGTGGAATTTTCATCTACTGCGCCGGTAGACAAAAAGGATTTAACGCTTATCTTGCAGTCAGTATTGGCGTCTAAAGGCTACACGATGGTTGACCATGGTAAGTATTTGGAGGTTGTGCGCAATAGAGATGCAGCGCAATACAATCTGCCCGTGTTAAGTTACGGAGCTGATAAATATACCCAAATGGTAACGCAGATAGTCCCTATAAAAGGTTCAAATGTCGATGAGGTTGCAGCCAAGATAAGACATTTGGCTTCATTGGCGGCAAAGATTTCGACGATAAGAGAGAGCAATACACTTATTATTACAGATTTCCCGAAAAACATAGATACAATAAAAAAAGTACTCTCATTGATAGAAAAAAACAGTGAATCGGAAGTTATTTTCATTAAATTGCAGCAAGTTGATATAGAACAGATTTTTCCTATTTTGCAGTCTATTTCCAAAGATATATTTAATGAAAAAGTTGAAAGCGAACGCGTATCCATCTATCAAAATACAGCTGATAACGGTATTATTGCGGTTGGTCCGGCAGAAAATATCGCTAAACTGAAGGATGTCATATCAAACCTTGATAAAGAGCAGCAGAGTATGCAGATATCTGCGCGTGTGATACATTTGAATAACACAGAAGCAAAAGAGATACATAAAGTTATATCGGAACTTCTCTCTTCAAATCAGCTTACCATTGCCGGCAATGTTACAGCAAAAGTGGCTGCTGATGCTAATAAGCCGATACTTTCATTAGATGAAGCAAGCAATTCAATCATAGTGCTGGCATCGCAAAGAGATTTTGAGATTATCAAAGGTATTGTAAACGAGCTTGATCAAGAGCAAAAGCAAGTATTTGTCAAGGCAAGAATCGTAGAGATAAGCGAAAGTGCATCACAGCGAGTGGGCTTAAAATATGGACTTGAAGGCGGACGTGCCAATTCAGATGGACTTTATACATTTGCTATGAATATGGGCGGACCGTCATTTGCATTATCATCTATTCTTAGCAGTGCGATTGAAATTGGCAATATCAAATCCGGTTTAGCATTTGGTGCGGCGATAGATTTTCTTAGAACAAACGGCGCGGCAAATATCGTATCCGAACCATCTGTTTTATGCTTAAATAATATGGAGTCCAAAATATATGTAGGACAGACGCAATCCATTATTACAAGCGCTACCAATTCCGATAGTACGACCGACTTAACGCGTAATACTTATTCAAGAGAGGATATAGGTTTGACTCTTCAAGTAAAGCCGCGTATCTCAAATGATGGCAAAGTATCGCTTCAGATAGAAGCTAAGGTTGAAGATGTGATAGATGGCAGCGGCGGCGAGAGTGGTATGCCTACAACCACAAAACGAGAAGTTACAACAAGAGCTATTGTTAAGCACGGTGAAAGCGTCATTGTTGGTGGACTTATCCGTAACAAAAAGACGGAGAATGACTCCAAAGTACCGTTGCTTGGTGATATTCCGCTACTGGGAAGATTATTTACGCATACGGCTGATATAGATGACCAATTAAATATTGTTATTGTTCTCACGCCATATATTGTGAACTCAAGCGATGATTTATCCGCTTTAAGAAGTCAACTTGTCGAGCTTGATATGATACAGGAGGCTTACAGCAAAGAGTTGGAAGCAGAGCTTGCACGCCAAGCTGCCGTTGCAGAAGAAGAGGCAAAAAAAGAAAAAGAAAAAGTGAAAAAAGAGACAAAGCCAGAGGCGAGACAAGATAATACGCCGACTGTTGGCAGCAGCGATTATTGGAATAAACTTTTAAAAAGGTAATATTAATAAGATGAATATAGAGCAAATTCACGATGTAAATCTTGAGCCGTATGAAGTTGAGGATTTGTCGGTAGCATTAAAAAATTATGTCCTTTTTTCCAAAATCGGAGATGTTCTTCATGCATGCGTTAATGAGGATTATATGGAAAGCGCTTTTGAGTATCTCTCAAAGCTCAAAGATGAGTATCCTGTAATCTTTTTAGACGAAGAGTCTTATGATAAGCTTTTTAATAAGTTTTTGGAACTTCGTACAGACAGAGAGCTTGACACGATAGATAAAAATGCCGAAGAAGAAGCAAGCGGTGAAGATATGAGCTTGAGTGAATTTTTGCGAAATTCGGGTGACATATTGACATCTGAAGAGTCTGCGCCGATAATAAAATTTGTAAATTCACTTTTTTATCAAGCTATCAAAAAGCGTTCATCTGATATCCATATCGAGATGCATGAATTTAAAGGCGAAGTGCGATTTAGGATTGACGGCGTTTTGACAAAACATATAGAGCTTGAGAAAAATATTATCAATCTCGTCATCAGCCGTATAAAAGTTATCTCCAACCTTGACATCTCAGAAAAACGTATCCCGCAAGACGGCAGAACGCAGATAAAGATAGCCGGACGCACATTGGATATCCGAGTCTCTATACTGCCGACATATTACGGTGAAAGAGTTGTTATGAGGATACTGATGAACTCTGAGACTATTCCGTCTTTGTCGGAGCTTGGCTTTAGCGGAGATTTGATTGATGAATTGCACAATATTCTAAATCATTCATACGGTATTATTTTGGTAACCGGACCGACCGGCAGCGGTAAATCAACTACGCTCCACTCATTTTTGCAAAAGTTAGCTTCGCCTGATAAAAATATCATTACGATAGAAGATCCTGTTGAGTATAAGACAAGCAATATCAATCAAATACAGGTCAACAATAAAGTCGGACTTACTTTTGCGGCTGGTTTGCGTTCCGTTTTGAGGCAAGACCCTGATATTATAATGGTAGGCGAAATACGAGACAATGAAACTGCCTCCATAGCAACACAAGCAGCGCTTACAGGACACCTTGTCCTCTCTACGCTTCACACAAACAATGCTACTTCAGCGATAACAAGACTTGTAGATATGAAAATAGAGCCTTTTTTAATTTCTTCAACATTGTTGGCTGTTTTAGCGCAGAGATTGGTGCGGCTTTTGTGTCCTCACTGCAAACAGGAAGATGAGATAGCAGAAGAATTTGCCGATAAACTTTCCATTGCGCGCGGCACAAAAATATATAAGGCTGTTGGCTGCAAACACTGCAATTATACGGGTTATATAGGCAGGCAGGCAGTCGGAGAATTGCTCGTGATGAATAACGATATCAAAACGATATTAAAAACCACTACAAATGATTATCAGATTCGCGCTTATGCAAAAGAGAAGGGTATGGTATTTCTTTCCGCAAAATTAAAACAGCTTTTATGCAATGGAGATATATCGTTAGAAGAAGCTATCAGGATAGGCATTAAAGATGAATAGAGCCTTCACGCTCATTGAAATTTTAATATGCGTCATCATCATTGTAACGGTAGGTATCGGACTTTTAAAGACCAGTTCCAATAGTGCAAAACTTATAGCTTATACGAAGTCTAAGGGTATAGCGTCGGGTTACTTTTCTGCTTTATTGCTGGACACGGATGTTTGCGAAGACAAAGATACCAATATGTATGATGTTTTGAAGACGAAATTTACCATCAAAGATGATAATCTCATAGATATTCTAAAACAAGAAGAATTAAGCTGCGTGAGTGAAGAGATAACAAGTATTAAATTGGCCGATACCGACATTAATCAAACGATAGAAGATATATCGCAGATAGGTTTTGTTGTTAATAAAATCAGTGCTTCATTTAATGCTTCAAATATTGTTGGCTATGAGATAAAGGTTGGAATGTGAAAAGAGCCTTTACGCTGTTGGAGGTGGTCATATCCATCGCCATATTTACGCTGATGGCGATTTATATGTACCAGAGTATTAATG
This sequence comes from Campylobacteraceae bacterium, assembly GCA_031259875.1. Taxonomy (GTDB): domain Bacteria; phylum Campylobacterota; class Campylobacteria; order Campylobacterales; family Campylobacteraceae; genus JAIRKW01. The sequence continues at coordinate 181 of JAIRKW010000007.1, read as the reverse complement.
TTGTTACGATAAGTAATGATTTTTATGAACGCAGATATAGTGATGATGAGCGTGCTGACAAAGTACGCCGACTGTTTTATAATGACCTTTTTTTGCAAACAAATGTTTATACTAATGCCACGATATATCAAAACGGTGATTTTGATATATTTTACTTGCATACAAAAAACTCCATTCACGC
>JAIRKW010000135.1 GCA_031259875.1 Campylobacteraceae bacterium | reverse complement strand
GGACGCCAGACAACGCCTGAACGCGCAAATCCAGAAAATATCGACATAAAACGTATAGTTGAGGGATGCGGAGCCGTCTGTCATGAGCATATATATAAGCCAAACATCAAAGAGACGATAGCTTTTATGAAGGGGCTCAAAAAAGAGCTTGAGAGTGCAAATGGACCGATTGTAGCAGTTATGAGAGAGTTTTGTATCCTTGATAAAGAGCGTTCAAAAGAGTTTTTACCGCTTACAAAAGCCAAAGTTAATCAAGACAAATGTATCGCATGCAACGAGTGTATAAGCAAATACAACTGTCCTGCTTTTAGGTACAATGAAGCCGGCAAAGTTGAAATTGATTCATTTTTATGCATAGGCTGCACGGCGTGCATAGATGGACTTTGTCCTACAAACGCATTTGAGTTAGCATAAAGGAAAAAAGATGAGATATCAAGTAGTAATAGCAGGTTTTGGCGGTCAAGGCGTCGTTTTTTTGGTAAAAGTCCTATCTATCGCATCAAGCCTCAAAAATGAAAAGTGTTTAGGCACGGAAAACCACGGCATGAGTCAAAGAGGCGGTTCAGTATCGTGTTATGTAAAGATAGGCGATTTTAGCTCTCCTGCGATAGACGAAGGACAAGCCGACCTGCTTATAGCGCTTGAAGGCGATGAAGCCCTTAGAAATATCCAATTTTTAAAACCAAAAAACGGCATTATAACAGTAAATGCTGATGAAAAATTTCCGAAGTTAGATTATGAGACGATAAAAATAGACGCATTTTCAAAAGCAAACAAAAACATCTTTAATATACAGGCTTTGAACGTCTATATGCTCGGTATATCGCTTGCCAAAGTGCAAAATTTCCCTTTCACACAAGATGAGATAGAGCAAGCTATACATATAATGAGTGAAAAAACTGCCGATAAAAATATCATAGTTTTGCGTCAGGCCATAAAGGACGCAAACGAGGAGGAGATATGATTTGGTCAAAAAATGAGTCTTTGTCGCTTGATGAAATGTCAGCGCTTCAGAGCAAAAGGCTGCAAGAGACAGTATCGAGAGTTTATGCCAAAGTGCCGTTTTATAAACGCAAATTTGACGAGCTTGGCATTAAACCGCAAGATATCAAAACTATTGCCGATGTAGCAAAACTGCCGTTTACAAAAAAGCAGGATTTGCGCGACAATTACCCGTTCGGACTTTTTGCCGTTGATAACTCTGAACTTATCAGAATACACAGCTCCAGCGGCACGACAGGCAAGCCAACGGTTGTGGCTTACACAAAAAATGATATAGACATTTGGGCTGAAGGTGTGGCAAGAGTACTCACAATGGGCGGTATCACAAAAGAGGATACCGTGCATATAGCTTACGGATACGGGCTTTTCACCGGTGGGCTTGGGCTTCATGACGGAGCTACAAAAGTGGGCGCTACCGTTATACCAAGCGGAGGCGGATTTACTTCAAGACAGGCGATGCTTTTAAAAGATTTTGGTGCAACTGCGATTGCATGCACTCCAACGTTTGCTATGCACATTTTAGAAACAGCACTGCATGAAGGTTATGAACCGCAAAAAGACTTTAAATTGAAGGCCGGATTTTTTGGCGCAGAGCCCACAAGCAGAGGATTAAAAGACGAGGTGGCAAAAGGATTAAATCTAAGTTACCACGATATCTATGGGCTTTCAGAAGTAATAGGTCCGGGAGTTGCCGGCAACTGCAAACACAGCAAAGATTTGCACATCTTTGAAGACCACTTTTACCCCGAGATAATTGACCCACAGACATTAGAAGTATTGCCATACGGAGAAAAAGGAGAACTTGTCATCACTTCTTTGACAAAAGAGGCGTTTCCTATCATCAGATATAGAACTGGTGACATTACGATATTAAATCCAAAAGTCTGCGAATGCGGCAGAACGCAGGTTCGCATGAAAAACATCATGGGCAGAGTTGATGATATGCTCATCGTAAACGGCGTCAATGTATTTCCGTCCCAAGTTGAGCATGTGCTTTCAAACATTGATGAAATTACGCTTAATTATCAAATCATTGTTGACAAAAAAGGCTACCTTGACAAACTTGACGTTATGGTTGAAGTTACTGAAGATATGCCGATGGACAGCATAGGCGCGCTTGAAAATGTACAAAAGAAGATACAAAGCGAGCTTTTAAGCAATCTTTATATACACGCAAATGTCAAATTGGTAGAACCAAGAACCATTGAACGTTCACAGGGAAAAGCTGTGCGCGTTGTTGATAAAAGGAGTTTGAAATGAAATATTTTGTGAAACAACTTACGGTATTTTTGGAAAATAAACCAGGAGAGCTTGCCTCTTTTACGCATATTTTAAGAGACAAAAATGTCAATATCAAATCTTTGATACTCGTAGAATCCACAGAATACGGACTTGTGCGCGCCATAGTGGATAATCCGCAAAAAGCAAAAGCAGTGCTTGAAAGCGCGGGGCTAAGTGTAAGATTTGGCGATGTTTTAGCAGTTAAGATAAAAGATGAAGTGGGAAGTTTTGATAGAATAGTGACAAATCTAAGCAAAAACGGCATCAATATCTTATATACTTACAGCTTTTACTCGGCAAACAGCGGTATTTTCATATTTAGTGTAGATAATCTGCAAAAAGGTATCGATATGCTTTTGGAAGCAAAAGAGAACGTTTTGGAGGCAGCATATTTTTATGAGTGAAATTTGATATGATGAAATTTTATATTAAAAAAAGCTTATATAAACGAATTTTTGTAAACTTAGGAAATAATGAAGGCAGATAACACGATAGACTTTTAAGTGCAATGGTTTATTTGTTGTCTTGCCAAATTAAAATAAACAAAAAAGTGCACAATAGTATTCAAAATATTTCGATAAAGGCAAAAATATGTTGCTGGACAATAAAACTCAAACAGACGGCATTCTTTTAAAAATGGTTGATTTTTTGAAAAAAAATACTGAACAAGGGCTTTTAGACCTTGTAACGGGATTTTTTTCAATTAATGCGCTTGCTATGATGCATAATGAATTGGGCAATGCAGAAAAATTTCGCTTTGTTCTTGGCAATCTCATACAGGACGAAAAAGAGATAAGCAAAGTCATTAATTTGCTTAATAGCGATGCTGGAATTGAGAGTACTTTATCGTTGAGTTTGTCGGCGCAAAAAGCTGTAGAATTTTTAAAACAGGATAAAGTTGCCATAAAAACCGTTCAAAAAAACTTTTGCCATGCCAAAGCTTATATCTATAAAGATAGGGACGAACGCAAAAATTATCATATTATAGGCAGTTCAAACCTAACAGATGCTGGTTTGGGCATGCGCAAAAGTGCCAATATAGAGCTTAACGCCGCTTCTACCGGCAATAGCAACGATTGGCAGGAAGTGCGGCGTTGGTTTGAAAATCTGTGGGAAAATACTGCATTGGAAAAGATAGAAACGCCCGATAAAATAAAAAAATCAGTAAAACATTATATCATTGAGCTAATCAGCAATCTATTTAAGCAATACACTCCAAAAGATTTGTATTACAAAGCATTATATGAACTTTTCAAAGACGACTTACTCTCATTTTCTGCAGATGCCGATTTTAACAAAGAGATTAAACATTTAAGCGAAACGGTTATTTACAGAACTTTATATCCATATCAACAAAGCGGCGTTATTAGCTTGATTAAAATGCTGCAAAAATACAACGGTGCGATTTTGGCTGACGCTGTAGGTTTAGGTAAAACATGGACTGCCTTAGCGGTAATGAAATATTTTCACTCTAAAGGCTACAGCGTTATTGTATTTTGTCCTAAAAAATTGGAAAATAATTGGATGCAATATCAATCCAAAAACTTAAAATTTGCAAAAGACGAGATAGAATATATTGTACGCTACCATTCCGATTTGCAAGATGAAAGATTGGAAGCGGCACGCTATCATGATTTTTCGCTCTCAAAAATTCAACGAAAACAAAAACTTTTAGTTGTTATAGACGAAAGCCATAACTTGCGAAACGATAAATCTTCCCGCTACAAATATCTTGTTGAACATATTTTGCAGCCAGAAAAAACAAGCCGCGATGTGAAAGTTTTGCAACTATCAGCAACACCGATTAATAATAAACTGCTTGATATCCGCAATCAATTTAAACTGATAATAAAAGGGCAGGACAACGGCTTTAAACATACGAATCTTGATATTAACAGCTTGGGAGATGTTTTTCGCAAAGCGCAGGCTGATTACACAAACTGGTGCAAAAAACCAAATAGAAAAATTACAGATTTTATCAGTCAATTAAGCGAAAAATTCTTTAGATTGACCGATGCTTTGATAGTTGCGCGCACACGAAAATTGATTGAAAATGAATTTGGCGCGATGAATTTTCCAAAAAAAGAGAAACCCGTCAATGAATACATTACGCCCGAAAATATCGGCAATTTAAAATCGTTTGATGAAATACTTGAAGCAACAGAGATAGACATGACTGCTTATCGTCCTTCTGAGTATATCAAAGGAAGAAAAGATGCAGAAAATATCTTGAAAGATGAGGTTGCGCGTGAAGGATTTCTTGTTAAAATGATGCAAATATTGATGATAAAACGCTTGGAATCAAGCTGGTATTCTTTTAAATTGACTGTTGAAAAGATACTTAATCATCATGCAAAAGCATTGGACAAAGTAAATCAATTTATTAAACATCCAAACAAAGAAGAGATAGTAGAAGATTTTTCGGAAGAAGAGCAGGAAGAATTGGAAGATACTGCGAGCGAGATTGATTTTGAAAAAGAGTTTATTTTGGGCAAAAAAAATCCTGTAAAGCTTTCGGAAATTACCGACATAAAAACATTCCAAAAGAATTTAGAACGCGATGTAAATAAACTTCGCAAATTAAAAGAAAACCTTGATAAATTTGAGGCAAAATTCAAAAGCGACAATTCAGTAGATATTAAATTAACCCGCTTGATTGATATCGTTGCCGAAAAACAGAAACAAAAAAATAAAAAAATGTTGATTTTTACTGTGTACAAAGATACTGCGGAGTTTTTATACCGTGAGATAAGCAAACGAAATCTTGGCAAAACCGCTTTTGTTTCTGGCAGTCGCAGTGAAATGAATGGATATTCTGGCAAAAAATTTGAGCCAATTTTGGAGCGTTTTGCTCCATATACCAAACTTTACAATGAGAAAGATTGGACAGAGTTATACGAAAAAAATCTTGATTTTGAAACATATTTTGATGGAAAATGGAATGTGCCTTATGAAAAATGGATAGAATTGGTAAAAGCATATGACGAAGATACTACATTTTTAATTGAAGATAAAATTGATATTCTTGTAGCAACCGATTGCTTAAGCGAAGGACAAAATTTGCAAGACTGCGATATGGTTATAAATTATGATATCCATTGGAATCCCGTCCGACTTATTCAGCGCATGGGACGCATTGATAGACTTGGCTCATTAAATGAAACTATTTGCGGTATAAATTTTTGGCCTGCTCAAAATTTTGAGAATTATCTAAAATTGAAAAATCGTATAGAAGCGCGAATGATTGCCATGACTTTGATTGGAAGCGAAATTGATGAAAACATCACTGATACAAATTCTGAAGATAATCCTCTGTTTTCAGAACAAACTCAAAAAATGTTAAAACAGATGCAGCTTACTTGGGACGATATTGAAGATAATGATGAAACGCTTGGATTGAACGACCTTTCGCTTGAACAATTTCGTCAAGAACTGTTTGAATTTTTCAGAAAAAATGAGGAATTTTTCAAGCAAATGCCAAATGGAGTTTTTACGGGCTTCAAGTTTTGCCCAAATAAAAAACATGCCTACATGGCAGATAGCATAGTAGCTGTGTTAGGATATCCGAGACGGGCAGAAGACGCAAAAGATAATGCTTATTCGGAGATTCATATTTTGCACCAACCAATAAATGCAAGTTCGTCAAGTTCTATCTTGCAAAACCGTCAAGAAATTTTAAATCTATTGCGTTATCACAAAGAAGAAAGCCGATATGTGCCAAGCAGAATAGAAAAAAACAATCCAGACGAACTGAAAAAACTATCAAAAGCTATCGGTGATTGGCTGAAAGTTCAAGCAGCGCCAACAGCGATTAGTGAAATTCAAAATCTTTTTTCAAATATTGAAAATATTAAAACTATTTCTCCAGAACGACAAAAATTAGAAGAAAAATTTAAAGCAGAAAATTTTGACCTGATAACATGGTTTATAATCACAAAATAGGATGCAAATATGAATCTTGACATTTTTAACAACGCCAATCTTTTTGAAGCTGTGAAGCAATTTTTTCAGGGTTTAAACATAAAATTAAACTCCAATACCGCAATGTCATTGCCAGCAAAAGATTTGCTTGCGGAAAAATATAGCAAAAATTTTGACGAACCGACATTTCCAAAAATAGAAGAACTTTACTTTTCAGGTATTGTAGATAAAAGTATTTTTGAAAAAGGCTTGGTAGATACAAATTATACGATAGATGACGCCAAAAAAATAGGAGCGGACAAAAACTATGAAGGTTTGATGATTTTTGCCGTACAACTTGACAGTTATCCTACGCGTACGCAAATCGCAAGTCTCACGCGCGCTTTTAATATGAAATTAAACGCTGTGCCTGTAGCTTTGCTGTTAAAATATAACGATTTTATCTCTTTTGCATTGCCCGAAAGGTTTTTTTATAAACAATCATGGAGAGAAGGTGAAAAGATAGGCAAAGTAGTAATTTTGCGCGATATAGACACCAAAACTACTCATACGGGACATTTGCGTATTTTACAGGATCTGGCGCAACATAATGCCGCAAGTTACAACGAACTGCATGCAAAATGGCTTGAGGTATTGGATACAAATATTTTAAATAAAAAATTCTTTCAAGAATTATCAAATTGGTATTTCTGGGCAATGGATAAAGTACAATTCCCTGACGACAAAGAAAAAGATAAAGAAATACGCAATGCGACTAACCTTATCCGTCTAATTACCAGAATTGTTTTTATCTGGTTTATCAAAGAAAAAGGACTTGTGCCTAAAAAGTTATTTGACACCGAGAGTTTAAAAAATATCATAAAGGATTTTAATAAAGGCGAACAATCACGCAATTACTACAATGCTATCTTACAAAATCTCTTTTTTGGCACGCTCAATCAATCAACTGCAAATAGAAAATTTGCCGCAAATGGCGGCTATACAGAAAACAGAAGCGAGCATGGCGTCTATACTTTATATCGTTATGCGGAACTGTTCGTAATTCCTGAAAACGATATTTTAAAGCTATTTGCCAATATTCCATTTCTCAATGGCGGTCTTTTTGATTGTTTGGACAAATCTTTTAAAGATAAAAACGGTAAAAATAATTCCATATATATAGATGGCTTTTCACGCGAAGTAAAAAAACAAGCGATTGTTCCGGATTTCTTATTTTTCGGGGCAGAACAAAATGTAGATTTAAATAACATTTATGACACAAGAGATAAAATATATAAAACAAAAGGATTAATCAATCTATTAAAAAGCTACAAATTTACTATTACTGAAAATACACTGCAAGAAGAAGATGTGGCGCTTGAGCCTGAATTATTGGGAAAAGTATTTGAAAATCTCTTGGCAAGCTACAATTCCGAAACAAAAACAACAGCACGTAAGCAAACAGGCAGCTTTTATACACCGCGCGAAATTGTGGATTACATGGTGGACGAATCATTAATAGCTTATTTAAAAAACTATTTTTTGAAAAACAGTATCGGCATTTTACCTTCTGAACAAAAGCAAGAGGAAGAGTTGGAGAAAAAGTTTCGCCTTTTGTTTGATTATTGCTCTGACAATCCTTTTAATGAAAGCGATATAGACATTATAATTCAAGCAATAGACAATTGTAAAATACTTGATCTTGCCTGCGGTTCAGGCGCTTTTCCAATGGGTATTTTGCACAGAATGACAGATATTTTAGGAAAAATTGACCCTAAAAACAGACTTTGGAAACAACGCCAAATAGATATCGCGAGCAAAATAGAAGATGTCCAAGCACGTGAAAATGCAATTTTAAATATTGAAGATGCTTTTACAAATAATGAGTTAGATTACGGACGCAAACTATATCTAATAGAAAATTGCATTTACGGCGTAGATATCCAATCAATCGCAGTACAAATAGCAAAATTACGCTTTTTTATATCATTGGTAATTAACCAGAGAGCAGATGAGTTAAAAGATAATTTCGGTATTCGCAGTTTACCGAATCTTGAAACCAAGTTTGTAGCAGCAAATACATTAATCGGTTTAGAAAAGCCAAAAGGCGTATTATCTACCAGCGATCGCAAAGAAATTAGAATACAAGAAGAATTAAAACAAATTAGACATGAATATTTTACGGCAAATACCCGCACCAAAAAACTTCGCTTACAACAAAAAGACGAGGAACTAAGGATAGAATTGGCAAAAGAGTTAGAAGCAATTGGGTTTGCGGAAGAATCTGCAAAAAGTATTGCCAATTGGAATCCATATGACCAAAACACACATGCTGAATGGTTTGAGCCAGAATGGATGTTTGGATTGACGCAGGAAAAGGTTGAGCGCAATGAAACTTCAGGCTTTTTTGATATCGTGATAGGCAATCCGCCATATATACAGCTGCAGAAAAATGGCGGTAAATTATCAAAACTTTACGGACCAAAACAAGAAAATAAAAAAACCATTCCAAGTCCGTATAAAACATTTAGTAGCATGGGGGATTTGTATTCGTTATTTTACGAAAAAGGTCATCAACTGCTAAAACAAGACGGTCATCTTTGTTTTATCACTTCCAACAAATGGATGCGTGCAGGTTATGGCGAAAATACAAGAAAGTTTTTTACAGAACAAACTACTCCTGTACAATTGATAGATTTTGCAGGAGTAAAAGTATTTGAATCAGCAACTGTAGATGTGAATATTTTAATGTTTTCAAAGGATAAAAAGCAACAAAAAACAAAGGCTTGTGTTATTAAAAAAGAGGATAAAGAAAGTATAAAAGATTTGAGCGTTTATTTTATGCAAAATGCTTCTGAATGCAATTTTTCAACCTCTGATAACTGGGTGATTTTAAGTTCGATTGAGCAACACATAAAGGCTAAAATTGAGGCAGTTGGAACACCTTTGAAGGATTGGGATATAAATATTTATCGCGGTATTTTGACAGGTTGCAATGAAGCGTTTATTATTGACAAAAAGAAAAAAGATGAACTTGTTGCCGCTGACCCAAAAAGTGACGAAATCATACGACCATTATTGAGAGGGCGCGATATTAAACGTTATGGATATGAGTTTGCCGATTTATGGCTTTTGTTTATCCCTTGGCATTTTCCACTGCAAAACGATTCAACAATTAATGGAGCTTCTGAAAAAGCAGAACAAATGTTTCAACAACAATATCCTGCTGTCTATAATCATTTATTACAATACAAAAAAAGTCTTTCTGCAAGGAATAAAGCAGAAACAGGAATACGTTACGAATGGTATGCCTTGCAGAGGTGGGGAGCAAATTATTGGGAGGATTTTTATAGACCAAAAATCATGTATCCAAACATGACTAAATTTTTGCCATTTTACTATGATAACAAAGGATTTTTTCAAAATGATAAATCATTTATGATAGTAGGTAAAAATATTTGCTTTTTAACAGCATTTTTGAATTCTTCACTATTTAAATTTTGTTTTATCAATAGCTTTCCATCATTGGGGGAAAATGGGCGAGAATTAAGGAAAATATTTTTTGATAAAATCCCTGTATTGCAAGTAGACTTTAATACCGATAATATTTTCAAGAAAAAAATAAATCATTTACAGCAATTAAAACAAAATAATCAATCCACCAAAAATATTGAAATTGAATTGGATAATATGATATTTGATTTATATGCTCTCACAACAAAAGAGAGAGAAACAATCAGTTTTATTGAGATTCGATAAATTGTATTTCATCTTCTGCCAATCCATACAGTTCATAAATCAATTTGTCAATTTCGCCATATTGTTGCATTTCAAATAGTTTTTCAATTTGCTGTTTTTGCTCAAGTGAAGGCATATGGATAGTGAGATTTTTTACATTGTCGGCGTTTCCTGCATTTCCGCCTGCTGCGTCACCAACTATCAAATACATAAGCCAAACAAATAGTTTTGAGTTAAGAGTTGCGCATAAATATTTTAAATGATTGCCCGTAAAAAAATGCATACTGTCTTGTATAAAAATTCCTTCGTCAACAAATGAAAATAATTTTTCGCTTGCAATTCTATTCCATGCTATTTTCTGCTTATAAAAATCCTCCATATATGCACAATTCCTTAAATTATATGGAGTATCCCCTTGGTCTGCTCGTTTTTCTATCTGTTTGTATCCTTCATATATTTTGCCATTATAAGCTATTCCGCCGAAGTCCAACCAATGCTTAATTGCGGGATAATCATCTATATCTATGGGATCTACGCCTTTTTCTTTTATGCCGTTATGTGTATTGATTAGATACAAATTTGCAAATTCATATCCATATCTTTTTATATCCCTGCCGCGCAAAATGGGTCGTATGATTTCGTCACTTTTTGGGTCTTGGCTTATCAATTCTTTTCGTTTTTCTTCCGAAATGATAAAAGCTTCATTAAGTCCTGTTTTAATACCGTAATTTATCTGAATATCCCAATCCTTCAAAGGTGTTCCAACTGCCTCAATTTTAGCCTTTATGTGTTGCTCAATCGAACTTAAAATCACCCAGTTATCAGAGGTTGAAAAATTGCATTCGGAAGCATTTTGCATAAAATAAACGCTGATTTTATGTATATTATAATGGAATATAAAAGCATGCTATTTTTGTATAATTTAATCGCGTAATACTAAATTTAAACAAGGAGAAAATATGACTTATGGTTATATCAGGGTAAGTACGGACAAGCAGACGCTTGAAAATCAACGATATGAGATTAATCAATTTTGCATAAAAAATGTGATGGTAATAGATAAATGGATAGAAGAGACCATATCGGGTGCGAAAAATATTGATGATAGAAAACTTGGCAAGCTTTTGAAAAAAATGAAAAGAGATGATATTCTTGTATGTTCAGAACTTTCGCGTTTAGGCAGAAACTTGCTAATGATAATGGGCATTTTGAACGAATGCATGAATAGAGGTATTCAGGTATGGACTATCAAAGATAATTATCGGCTTGGAAGCGATATAAATTCTAAAGTTCTTGCTTTTGCTTTTGGACTATCTGCTGAAATTGAGCGCAATTTAATCTCGCAAAGAACAAAAGAGGCATTAGCCCGCAAACGCGCTGAAGGCGTTATATTGGGTCGTCCGAAAGGCAGTAAATCAAAAATTAAAAAACTTACAGGCAAAGAGGCGGAGATAAAAACGCTGATGGAAAAGAGAGTATCAAAAAGTGCAATTGCACGTATACTTGGCGTACATAGATTGACTGTAGCAAGTTTTGTCAGGGATGTGAATGCACATATGACATGATTTTTACTGTAGTGATGAATGAGAAAAGATACAAAAATAATCTAAAAAATGTGGAAATGACAAAATACACCAAGTATATCCTATCTCTTTTGTCACCTCATTAAACTAAATTCTAAGAAAAGATATTAGTTTTTCGCCCATTTTATATTTATACAAAAAATTAAAAGA
>JAIRKW010000074.1 GCA_031259875.1 Campylobacteraceae bacterium | reverse complement strand
GCATTCACTGAGGTTGCGGGAATTTACCCCATTACTCCATCTTCTCCGATGGCTGATTTTACTGATGTGTGGGCTGCGCAAGGTAAAAAAAATCTCTTCGGAATGCCTGTTAAAGTCGTTGAAATGCAAAGCGAAGGAGGAGCGGCTGGTACTGTGCACGGTTCTTTGCAGGCAGGCGCATTGACTACAACTTATACCGCTTCGCAAGGACTCCTTTTAAAAATCCCCAATATGTACAAAATAGCAGGTCAGCTGCTCCCAGGCGTCATACATGTAAGCGCGAGAACGCTTGCTACGCATGCGCTTTCAATCTTCGGCGACCACCAGGATGTTTACGCATGTAGGCAGACGGGCTTTGCCATGCTTTCATCTGGTTCTGTACAGCAGGTTATGGATTTGGCTGGTGTGGCGCACCTTAGTGCGATAAAAGGAAGAGTACCGTTTTTACACTTTTTTGATGGATTTAGAACTTCTCATGAGGTGCAAAAGATAGAAGTTATAGACTATGCCGTATTTGACAAGCTTTTAGACAAAGACGCTTTGCAGGCGTTCAGAGACGGCGCACTAACTCCAGATAATCCCAAAACAAGAGGAAGCGCACAAAACGACGACATATATTTCCAGGGACGTGAAGCGCAAAATGAGATTTATGAATCTCTGCCTGATGTGGTAGCGGAGTATATGAAAGAGATATCCAAAGTGACGGGAAGGGATTATGCGCCGTTTGTGTTTTATGGGCATAAAGAGGCTGAAAATATCATAATAGCCATGGGTTCTGCTACGGAGTGTATCAAGGAGACGGTTGATTATCTAACTTCGCAGGGTAAAAAAGTCGGACTCATCATACCGCATCTTTACAGACCTTTTAGCATCAAATATCTATTTAGCGTTATGCCAAAATCTGTCAAAAAAATAGCCGTTCTTGACAGGACAAAAGAGTCAGGCTCTGTAGGCGAACCGCTATTTTTGGATGTCAGAGCCGCGTTTTATGACAGACCCGATGCACCTTTGATAGTAGGCGGAAGATACGGGCTTGCCTCAAAAGATGTAAATCCATCTCACATTTTGGCGGTATTTAAAAATCTGGAAGAGGCAAAGCCAAAATCAGACTTTACTATAGGAATAGAAGACGACGTTACATTTAAATCAATCAAGCCTGTGGAGGGCGTTGATTTGAGTAATGAAGATACAAAAGAGTGTCTTTTCTACGGACTTGGCGCTGATGGAACAGTCGGAGCAAATAAAAGCTCGGTTAAAATCATCGGTGATGAGACAGATATGTATTCGCAGGCGTATTTTGCATATGACTCCAAAAAATCGGGCGGTTTTACAAGGTCGCATTTAAGATTCGGCAAAAAACCTATCCGCTCAACATATCTTGTGTCAAATCCCCATTTTGTAGCATGTTCAGTCGCGGCTTACTTGGAGCTTTATGATGTCGTGGACGGCATTAGAAAAAACGGCACATTTTTACTAAACTCCATCTGGGATGAGGAAGAGACCATAAAAAGAATCCCGAACAGAGTAAAAAGGATTTTGGCGCGTCAAGAAGCGAATTTTTACATTATCAATGCTACCAAATTAGCGCGCGAAATCGGTCTTGGCAACCGAAGCAATACGATAATGCAATCAGCGTTTTTTAAGCTTGCTGATATTATTGATTATGAAAAAGCGCAAGAGTTTATGAAAAAACAAGCCTATAAAACTTACGGTAAAAAAGGCGACCAGATAGTTGAAATGAACTATAAAGCCATAGATTCAGGTGCACAGGGATTGGTAAAAGTTACGGTTGACCCATCGTGGGTAAATCTGCTTGATGACGATGGTTTTAAAGTAGATAATTATAAAGGCACGGAGTATGTAGAGAAAATCGCCAAACCTGTAAATGCCGCGAGGGGCAATTCTCTTGCTGTTTCGGTATTTAAAGGTTATGAAGACGGCTCTATGGAGCACGGCTCTACAGAGTATGAAAAAAGAGGCGTAGGCGTCAGCGTTCCAAAATGGATAGAGGAGAGCTGCATTCAGTGCAATCAGTGCGTATTTGCATGTCCGCATGCTGTTATAAGAGGATTTTTGATAGACGATAAAGAGTTTGCGGCGGCTCCCGAGGGGGTAAAAACTCATGCCATAGACGCTAAAGGCAAAGGCGTTGAAGGGTTGAAATATAAGATTCAAGTATCTCCGCTTGACTGCACGGGCTGTGACTTGTGCGTAGCAGCATGTCCTACCAAAGAGAAATCTTTACAAATGGTTCCTCTGCAAGAGTCGCTTGACGCAAAAGAACAGGAGAGCGCGGATTATCTATTCAAAGAAGTTACATATAAAGATAATATCTTAAACAAAAGCAGCGTCAAGGGCGTTGGTTTTGCGCAGCCTCTTTTTGAATTTCACGGCGCATGTCCGGGGTGCGGTGAGACGCCTTATATAACACTTGTTACAAGATTGTTCGGCGAGAGCATGAGTATAGCTAACGGTACGGGTTGCTCATCCATCTACGGTGCATCGGCTCCTTCTACTCCTTACAGAAAAAACAGCAAAGGAAGAGGTCCTTCCTGGGCAAATTCACTTTTTGAAGATAACGCTGAATTCGGACTTGGCATGAAAGTGGCGACAGAAACGATGAGACACCGCATAGCGGAATTGATGCGAAATGCTAATGTTTCAGATGAATTGGCGGCTTTGTTTAAAGAGTGGCTTGAATTTAAAGATGACAGAGTCAAAAGTTTGGAGATTAGAAATGCGCTTGTGCCGCTTTTGGAAAAGAGTGCGCAGATACCTGAAGTAAAAGAGATATTAAATCTGAAAATGCACCTTGCCAAACGTTCCCAATGGATAATCGGAGGCGATGGCTGGGCTTATGACATAGGCTACGGCGGACTTGACCACGTGTTGGCAAGCGGTGAGAATGTAAATCTAATGGTACTTGATACGGAGGTTTACTCAAATACCGGCGGTCAGAGTTCAAAATCCTCAAGAACAGGCTCAATCGCACAATTTACAGCATCAGGCAAAGCGGTGCAGAAAAAAGATTTGGGTTATATAGCTATGACTTACGAGAATATCTATGTCGCGCAGATTAACTCAAATGCGTCTGCAGCACAGACTATCAAAGCCATAGAGGAGGCAGAGAGTTACGATGGAGCGTCTTTAATCATAGCTTACTCGCCTTGTATTGCTCATGGTATCAAAGGCGGTCTTGGCAAATCCGGCAATCAAGCCGAGCTTGCCACAAAATGCGGCTATTGGCCTTTATATACTTTTGACCCGAGACTCAAAAAAGATGGCAAAAATCCTATAAAGATTACGGGTAAAGAGCCTGACTGGTCTTTATATGAAGAGTTTTTAAACAACGAAGTGAGATATGCTTCTTTGAAAAAGCTAAATCCAACTCATGCGCAGGAGCTTTTCGAACACAATAAAGAAGACGCGCAAAGAAGATGGAGACAGTTAAAACGTTTAGCTGAAGCTGACTACTCAAACGAAATATAAAATACAAAAGGCTGTTTTTGAATATAAAAACAGCCTTCTTTGCTAAAAACAGTCAAATTAACAGCCCATTAACAACCGCGCCTTATACTTTCACTCACTTTTGGTTTCATATTACATAAATAAGGCTTTTTAAATGAAGAAAAAAATTCTCTTCAGTTTCGTTGCAGCGGCAGTTTTTTGTGCCGTATTTTTTGGCTACAAAACACTCTTTTCATCAGCTTCGGCAAATAACGGCATAACTCTTGTGCGTGTTGTAAAAGGCGATATAGAAAACACTGTAACAGCTACGGGAATGGTCAGTCCGAAATCTTATGTTGATGTCGGAGCGCAAGTATCGGGGCAGATTATGCAGCTGTATGTTGAAGCCGGAGATATCGTTAAAGCAGGGGATTTGCTTGTTGAGATTGATACAACGGTGCTTGAGACAAAAGTAGAATCAAGCAAAGCCGAACTTGCTTACCAAAAAGCACAATTAAAAGACAGGGAATCCAAACTCACATTAGCTAATCTTGCATATGAAAGGCAAAAAGAGCTTTTGGCAAGTGACGCTACAAGTAAAGAGGCTTATGAAAATGCTGAAGCTGCGCTATTTTCAGCTGAAGCAAGCATTGATATGATAAAAGCCCAAATTAAACAGACAGAATCCTCCCTCAAAGAGAATCAAGCCAATCTAAAATATGCCAAAATCTACGCTCCCATGAGCGGTACGGTATCAACTATCAGCGTCAAAAAAGGACAAACATTAAATTCAAATATGAATACTCCGGTCATTTTGCAAATAGCAGACCTCTCCACGGTAACTATCGGAGCGGAAGTATCGGAGGCTGATGTCGCAAAGTTGAAAAAAGGCATGGAAGTTTATTTTAAGATTTTAGGCAGCCAAAATGTATGGCGTACAAAACTTTTAAAAATAGAGCCAACACCTACTGTAACAAATAACGTTGTGTTATATAAAGCGATATTTGACGTGGAAAATGGCTCCGGTGAACTTATGAACTCCATGACAACGCAAGTATTTTTTGTCATATCATCGGCAAAAGATGCACTGCTTATCCCCGTAACTGCGGTATCAAAATCAACAAAAGATACTAACCGCGCTATGGTAATGCTCAAAAAAGAGGATGGCACATTTGCTCCCGCGCCCATAGAGATTGGTGTCAGCAACCGCGTACAGATTGAGGTAAAATCAGGATTGAACGAGGGAGACATGATAGCTTCTACCTTTTCCGCATTTGAAAATGTAAAAAATAATGCTCAAACTTCTGTCCGCACCAATTCCCGTCCACAGTTTGGTATGATGAGATGAGTCTGATAGAGTTATCTCATATATATCGCCGTTTTGGCAATGATGAAAATCAAGTCACTGTTTTAAATAATATCAATTTAAAAATCAACGAGGGCGAATTTGTCGCTATCATCGGCGCGTCAGGCTCAGGCAAAACTACTCTCATGAACATCATAGGCTGCCTTGACAAACCTACAAGCGGCATATATAGATTTAACGGTAAAAATATAAGCGATCTTAAAAAAGATGAGTTATCGCAGCTTCGGCGCGAGTCGTTTGGATTTATTTTTCAAAATTATCATCTCATACCCTCTCTTGCGGCTATTGCTAACGTAGAAGTTCCCTCTATATACGCATTTTCTCCAAAAGAGGAGAGACGCAAAAGAGCGGCTGATATTTTAAGTTCTCTTGGACTTGGAGAGAGGCTCTATTTTTACCCTTCACAGCTTTCAGGCGGTCAACAGCAAAGAGTTTCCATATCGCGCGCTTTGATGAACGGCGGAAAAATTATTTTAGCCGATGAGCCGACAGGTGCGTTAGACAGTAAAAGCGGCGAAGATGTGCTAAAACTTTTAATGAAACTTTCCGATATGGGGCATACTATTATTTTAATCACGCATGACGCCAAAATAGCTGCTCATGCTCATAGAATTATTGAGATAAAAGACGGCAAAATTTTATCAAATCCCACTCCTGAACACATAAAAGATAGTAGTGTTGATAAAAAAAACACACTAAAGCCATCTTTTAGTCAGAAAAAATCTGCTAAAATGCCATTTAATCTATTCATGTATGAGATAAAAGAGGCTGCTTACATGGCGGTAAGCTCGCTTAGAACAAATATTTTTAGAACCATTTTGACACTTCTTGGCATCGTTATAGGTGTGGCTTCCGTTATAGCTATGCTAAATATCGGCGACGGCGCAAAACGAGATGTGATGAATAGTATAAATTCTATGGGCACGAATATGATTATGGTTTTTCCCGGTATGCCAAACAGCCGACAAGGCAGCGGCGGTATAGAGACTTTGGTTTTGAGTGATGCAGATGCGATAAATGCGCTGCCCAATATCATAGCCGCAATGCCGGAAGCGAGGCGTTCAGTTACTCTTCGCTTTAACAACAACGACAGAAGCACTACGCTTAATGCCAATTCATGGGCATATCCGCAGGTTCGCGAATGGAGCGTCGCAAAAGGAGTATTTTTTACAAAAGAGGACGATCAAAATTATGCCAAGGTATTAGTTTTGGGTGACAGCGTGGCAAAAGAGTTATTTGCAGGCGTTGATCCGATAGGAAAATATGTTTTAGTAAATAATATTATGTTTCAAGTCATAGGCGTTATGAATAAAAAAGGGGCGTCTGCGATGGGTGATGACGAAGACGATGTTGTATTTACGCCGTACTCTACGGGCAATTTGCATATAATAGGGCAAAGATATTTGAGAAATGTCAGGATAGGCGTTGAGGACACAAGTAAAATGGCGCAGACTGAGGAAAATATAAGACAGCTTTTGATTGAGCGGCATGGGGCGGAGGATTTCCGCGTCCTTAATATGACATCTTTGATGGAGAGTATGGAACAGACGCAAAACACATTTACAATACTTTTAGGCTCCATAGCGGCTATTTCGCTTTTGGTAGGCGGTATTGGCGTGATGAATATTATGCTTGTTTCCGTTACTGAACGCACAAAAGAGATAGGCATCAGAGTTGCAACCGGAGCCAGAAGCAGAAATATAATGCAGCAGTTTTTAATAGAAGCTCTGATAGTATCGGCATTTGGCGGTTTTATAGGAATACTTTTCGGACTTGGCGCAAGTTTTGTGATAAATTACTTCGGAATGTCCGTGGAGTACAGTATTTCGCCCGTGATTTTAGCGTTTAGCTGCGCTTTTTTTACAGGGCTTATTTTTGGATATTTACCGGCGCGAAAAGCTGCGGGATTAAACCCCGTAACTGCGCTTGCAGGAGAGTAAAATGAGATATGTGTATATAATAATAGCTGTGGTTTTTCTTGGCGGGTGCTCCATACATCCTTATGCGCTTCAGAGCAGTTTTGAGCCGCCTAAAGAATTTAGTTTAGCAACATCAAACAGCAGTAACATTTCAAAGGTTTGGTGGCAGAATTTTAATGCGCCGACTCTAAATCTACTTATAGAACAAGCACTTAAAAACAACCCTGATATTTTAATAGCTTATGAAAATATCATTCAAGCGCGTTTACAGCTTGGCATAAGCGAAGATTCGTATCTGCCACAAGTTTCAGCAAGTGCCGGTACCAGCGGCTCTCGAACGGAAGCTTCAGGCGCAGACGCGCGCACTTCCAAATCAACAAGTGCAACGCTTAGAGTAAGTTACGAGATAGATTTGTGGGGCAAAATAGCCGCAAATAACGAGCAGGCAATGGCTAGATTTAACGCTACAAAATACGATGCGGACGCGGCTATACTCTCTTTGTATGCTTCTGTCGCACAGAGTTATTTCAGTCTGCTTGGTGCAAATGAGAGACTTAAAATCGCGAAAGAGAACCTCAACATAAGCTCTCAGCTTATGCAAATTGTAGAAGCGAAATATAAAAGCGGCAGTGTGAGTCTTTTGGATGTGAGCCGCCAAAAATCGTCTCTTTTGTCGCAGCAAGCAAGCGTAGAGTCCATCGCACTTCAAGCGGCGCAGGCAAAAAATGCTTTGGCAGTTTTAACAGGCAGCGCGCCGCAGGGATTTGATGCGGCATTAGACTCTTTTTGGGATTTAAACATTCCAACAGTTGAAGCGGGACTGCCTTCGGAACTTTTACTGAACAGACCCGATATAGCGCGCACAAGAGCCAATCTGGAAGCTTCAAATGCGGCAGTAAAATCAACCAACGCAGATAGATTTCCAAGCTTTTCGTTAAGCGGCAGCGGCGGTCTTTCAAGTAATACTCTTTTGTCATTTAAAGACCCGACTTCCGTACTCTCTTTGGCCCTAAATGCGGCATATACTATCTTTGACGGCGGAAGACTTAAAGATTTAACGGATATAGAGATTTCAAAAGCCAAAGCGGCGGTACAGAGTTACAATAAAGCTATTTTGACAGCTTTGCAGGAGAGCGATGACGCGCTGCTGAATACTGCATATCAAACTTCGCAGGAGAGTTTGCAAAAGCAGATTTCCGAAGAGTCTTTGCGCTCTTTGGATATAGCGAGCTTGCAGTATAAACACGGTTCGGCGGATTTGACTACGCTTTT
>JAIRKW010000051.1 GCA_031259875.1 Campylobacteraceae bacterium | reverse complement strand
AAGAGATACTAAAAGATGAAGCAAAAGATGTAAAAATATCTTCAAGATTAGAAGATTCGCCCTCTTGTCTGATATACGACAAAAACGACCCCGATTTTCAAATGCAGCAAATGCTAAATCAGATGGGGCAAGATAACCTGCCAAGCATCAAACCTATACTTGAAATAAATCCAAACCATGAGATTTTGCAAAAGTTATCAACTCTTGACGACCAAACTTTGCTCCATGACATCAGCTTTTTGCTTTTAGACCAAGCGAAAATGTTAGAGGGAATGAAGATAGACGACACGGCAAGCTTTACAAAAAGATTAAACAAACTCATAGCAAAGTCACTCTAAACCAAAATAACCTTGCTTTTGCAAGGTTATTGCGTCCCATTTTTTGTTATTCCCATAAAAACAAGCAGAGCAAATTGCTGAAATATTTCCCATGCGAAGCGTTTTTGCAATGATAAAATTGATATTCTGCGAACTTTTTTGTCATTTCGTCCTCCTTGTGGCTTAAATATTTTTTTCGTTTTTTAAAAAATTTATGCTATTATCTGCAAAATATCCAAAAAGGAATCATTATGAAAATCAGATATTCGGTAGAAAATATCAACTGCCAAAAGTGTGCAAATACGATACTTAACTCTCTAAGCGATGAATTTGACGATATAGAGGTATTTTTGGACAAAGAGCCGCGCGAAATAAGCGTAAGACTTGAAAGTAAAGAGCAGGAAGCGGCGTTTAAAAAAGAGATGGACGAAATAGGATTTCCAGTCATAGCGGAGTTGGAAAGAAATTAAAATGGCTTACAAAAAAATATCTTTGCAAATTGGTGAAATGAGTTGCGTAAACTGCTCAAATGCCATAACAAGAGCCGTTAAAAAGATAGACGGCATACAAGAAGCAAACGTAAATTTTGCCATTGGCGAAGGCATTTTCATATATGATGACAAAAAAACTTCCCAAGAGGCAATAGAAGCAAAGATAGAAAAGACAGGTTATAAAATCCTAAAGCAAAACGGCGGCGGAGAGACAAGAACGGTCTTCATAAAAGTCCTGACGGCATTCGTTTTGACGCTTTTTTTGCACTTCGCGCACTATCTAAGCATGCCGCATTTTCTGACAAACATAGCAATCTTTATAGCCGCATCTATGGTACAGTTTGGCTGTGGCAGCAGTTTTTACGCGCACTCTTTTAAGGCTTTGAAAAACCGGGCGCTTGATATGAATGTGCTGGTAGCTCTTGGTGTCAGCGCAGCATATTTTTACTCTGCTTTTGTGCTTATCATGCCAAATTTATTTCCTGAAAATCTGAGATTTGTCTATTTTGACGGCGCAGCGATGATTATAACATTTGTGCTTTTCGGCAGATATCTTGAAGCAAAAACGAAAGTAAAAGCGGCTGATTTTATGAAAGAATTGCTCTCTTTGACGCCAAAAAAAGCAATTTTGCTTAAAAATGGCAAAAAAGAGGAAATAACTTTAGAAGAACTGAAAGCAGGAGACATCATAGAGGTAAAATCCGGTCAAAACATCGCGCTTGACAGCATTGTGATAGATGGTGAAGGAGAGGTGGATACTTCAATGATAGACGGTGAACCTATGCCTAAATTTACAAAAAACGGTGACAAAGTCATCGGCGGAACAACCCTCAAACTTGGATATTTACATGTAAAAGTTGAAAAGATATATCAAGATACGGTGTTGTCTCAAATCATCAGACTGCTAAAAGATGCTGAAAATAAAAAAATGCCTATAACGAGGCTTACGGACAAAGCCGCATCCGTATTTGTACCTTCTGTTATTGCAATAGCTGTCATCACGTTTATCATATGGAGCATCATCGGCAATATGCAAATGGCAGTTTTATGCTCTATATCAGTTCTTATCATCTCGTGTCCGTGCGCACTCGGACTCGCAGCGCCAATCGCCGTAGTTTCAGGAGTAGGACGCGGAGCTAAAGAGGGAGTATTTATCAAAAATCCCGAAGTTTTAGAGATTATATCAAAGATAAAATTTGCTGTTTTTGACAAAACAGGCACACTCACGAAAGGAAATATAAAGGTATCAAAAAGCACAGTTTTAGACAAAAAACTACTCGGTATATTTGCTTCACTGGAAGCCAAAAGCGAACACCCCATCTCGCGTGCGATAGTAGATTTTGCCTGCAAAAACGGAATTAGTGAAAATTACGATATTCAAAATCTTGAGATAAAGTCCGGATTTGGACTGACGGGAACATATGAAGGCAAGACTATTGCTGTTGGAAACGATAGATTAATGCAGATATTAAATGTGCAAAATGAGGAGTTTAATGGCGAAAAAACCACCGTTTTTGCAAGTTTTGAGGGCAAAATCGCTGGAGTGTTTTATCTGGAAGATGAGATAAAAAGCGGTGTAAAAGAATTGATTAATTACCTAAAATCAAAAAATATAGAACCCATAATCCTCACTGGTGATAAAAAAGCGCCCTCTTTGCATTTAGCTGAACAAACAGGTGTGAAAAATGTCATAAGCGAAGTTTTACCTCAGGAGAAGCTTGAAAAGATAAAAATGCTCCAAAAAGAAGGGCTAACACTGTTTGCGGGTGACGGTATAAACGACTCTTTGTCCATAAA
>JAIRKW010000023.1 GCA_031259875.1 Campylobacteraceae bacterium | reverse complement strand
CTAAGCTCTATGAGTATTTGGCAATAGTGGAAAATATCACACAAGTAAAGTTTTTGATTTGCATAACAACCAAATAAGGGTTTGACAGATTTTAAAGCAGATATTGATAAGGGTTTAATTCAAGCCAAAATCATGCTTGTTGGATTTGCAACATAAAAGTTTTGAGAGATTTTGAAATCAAAGCAGTTTAACAATATATGGCCGTGTTGTGCAAAATTAAACTCATAAAGTGCGCGTGCCGTTGATTGCGCCTTTGCAAGGTTTGGCATATTTTTTGATACTTCTTCGTTTTTGACTTGATTTTTAAAAACAAAGATTATATATGCAAATGATAAAAAGCGGTGCGGCATATTACAAAAAGGATTTAAAATGAAAAATAAAATAGTTTTGGTGTTAGTTATACTGCTTGCGGTATTTATCTTTGAGGGCTGCTCCCAGAGTAAAACCAAACCGCAGGATAAAACCGTTCTTCGTATAGGAGCTATGAATTATCCACTGTTTGCTCCGATACCTTTGGCTCATAAATTGGGATATTTGAAAGAAGAGCTGGATAAAGCGGATGCCGTATATACATGGACGATATTTGCATCTGGTCCTTTGATAAACGAAGCGGCTGCTTCCGGCAATATAGATATAGGTTTTATGGCTGATGTGCCGGCGATTATCGCAAAATCTACAGGTCAGGATATAGAGATATTTGCCAATATCGCCAACGGTGAAAAAGCGCTTGCTTTGGTAGTCAAAAAAGGCTCTGCTTATACAAAAATAGAAGATTTGAAAAACAAGAAGATAGCCTATGTTAAGGGTTCTTATGCACAGCATCTTTTGGCAATTTTATTAAATAACGCAGGACTTACTTTTAATGATATCGTATCTGTGAACTTAGGGGCGGGAGATATACCTTTGGCGCTTGAAAAAGAGCAGATTGACGCGGCGGTAGTTTGGGAGCAGTTCATAACTTTTCTCACAAACAGCGGTAAAGCGTCTGTTATAGCAGACGGTACAAATGTCAAAAAAGGCAATCTTGTAAGTTATGTAACGAAAAAATATGCAAACGCCAATCCAAAAGTCGTAACAGCATATATAAAAGCTGCCCAAAGAGCTTCCGAATATATAAAAACGCACCCGAAAGAAGCGGCTGAAGCTATAGCTAAAGATGTGGGTATAGAGGCTGATTTGCTTGTGAAGATTTTTAAAAATCTTGATTTTGACCAAAGATTGACAGATGATGATATTAATGAGATAAGAAAAGTCAAGGATTATATCTTGAGTGAAAAAATCATACAAAATGATGTCGATATCAGCAGTTTTGTAACGACAAAATATATCAAAGAGGCGGATTTGTAAGATTTTGGGCTTACTTTTGATGCTTCAAATCAACCCAAACGGCTCTTTTGAGTCGTTTGTTTTAAAATATAGTTTCACAGCTTCATCTAAAGCTTTTACAAGTTTTGGATTCTCCTTATAAGACTTTGAACACTCTCCAAGTTAAGAAGTTCTCTGACATTAGGATTTTGCTGTTTTATGCCTGCAAAAGATTCTAAAGTAAAATGTGTTGTTATACCTGAATTTTTTGTACTCAATGCTGCAATAGTATCATAGTCTTTCAAAGTAACGGTCAAATGGTCAAATTTGTTAAAGTTTTTAATGCCGCAAATCTTGGCAGTCTCTATTTGAAGAAGTATAGCTTGTATAGATATTTTAAGCTATTTTATCATTATCTGTAAAATCTTTTATCGATTTTACATTAGGATTTACCAATAGGTGCCTCTCCTGCAGCAGATATGGCTTTAACTCTTCTTTTTGATTTGAAAGTATAACAAATAGAGCAATACCGCTATAATTAATGTCTATAGCTTCCAAGATAAGTGTATCATTAAAACAGCCCATATAATATTTATATCTCCAAGACCCGCTTTTTTAGCATGTTTTTGCATAAGTCCAAACTCATCTAAGACATTAAAGGGTAATGTGCTTAATCCATGCTATTTTACTATGCGAAGTTCATTTGCCTGCGCTGCTAAATTTGTATTTAAAAACACTGATAATACAAATAATAAAAACAGATATTTCACAATCTCCTCCTTTTTGAAAATTATATTTATGCTGCAGTATCTTTTTTAAAAATCTTAATGAATCACCCTTTGCGATTAGAGGAAATGCAAGTTCGGCAAATCTTACAGCCTCTTCTAAGTGAGGATATTTTGATAAGACAAATGTATCTGCGCCTAAATCCTCATACTCTTTAAATCTTGCCGCTGTTTGTGCAAAGCCGAGGGATAATTTATAAATTTTGCTTGCAAAAAACATTGGAAACACCCTTTTCATGCCAAATCTTTTTTCGTAAAAAAGAGATTTTTATCGAAGTTTTTTACGAAAAAATATTAAAAAATTTTATATACTCAAGAATACAATGTAAACAGATACAAAAACTCAAATTTCTTAAGCGGGTTATAATATTTAAACATATATAATGCCAATTAAACTGATATATTAACTATACTTTTTTAGTAAAGTATAGCAAAACGTCAAATACAAAATTTTCAAGGAGGAAGTTATGAGTTTAGGTATTTTTTGGTTTTTACCGACAGGCGGAGACGGCAGGTATTTGGGAAGGTCGGCGACTGCCAGACCTGTGAGTAATGCTTATTTGAAACAAATCGCTACAACTGCCGAACAACTCGGCTATGACGGACTTTTGATACCGACAGGAAGCGGTAATCTCGACCCGTTTATCACTGCGGCAACTCTGGCAAACGTAACAAGCAAAATCAAACTTTTGGTTGCACTTCGCACTTCAGCTACGGGAGGACCTACAGTATTTGCAAGACAAACCGCTACGCTTGACGAAGCGTTAAACGGCAGACTGATACTGAATGTAGTTCCTGGAGCATGGCCTGAAGAGCTCGCGGCTGACGGCGTATTTTGGAATCATGACGAGAGATATGAAGCGGCAGATGAGTTTTTGACTGTCTGGCGCAGGCTTTTAAGCGGTGAGAAAGTTACATTTAAGGGTAAATATTATCATGTTGAAAATGCTCAAAATCTTTTCCCTTCAGTTCAAAAACCACATCCACCTTTATATTTTGGAGGTTCATCCGACGCAGCTCATGATTTAACAGCAAAGCATATAGACGCATACCTTAGCTGGGGAGAACCACCTCATTTAGTGGCTGAAAAGATAGCTGACGTGAAAAAAAGAGCTGCCGCGCTTGGACGAACGGTGAGATTTGGCATAAGACTTCAAGTCATAGTAAGAAAAACAAACGAAGAGGCGTGGGCAGCTGCAAATGATTTGATAAGTCATTTGGATGATAAAATAATAGCCGAAGCGTATCACAATCTGTCTACTTTGGACTCCGTAGGACAGCATAGGATAACAGACCTTCACAAAGGCAAAAGAGACAATCTTGAGATAAGCCCCAATCTCTGGGCAGGCGTAGGCTTGGTTAGAGAGGGTGCCGGAACGGCGCTTGTAGGCGACCCTGAAGCTGTAGCAGCAAAAATCAAAGAGTATGCCGACCTTGGAATAGACACATTTGTATTGTCGGGCTATCCGCATTTGGAAGAGGCTGTACGTTTTGCCGAACTTGTTTTTCCTCTTATAGGCAAAAAAGCGGTAACAGTGGAGAACGTCATTACAAGCGGTGCTTTTGATTCGCGCATAGTTGCCGAAAATAAGGGATTTGCGTAATCACTAATTGCACTTTTTGCAAATAAGGAGAGTTTATATCTAGACTATGAGGAAAAATGTGGATATAACTCTCATGTGCAAACACCTAAGCTCTATGAGTATTTGGCAATAGTGGAAAATATCACACAAGTAAAGTTTTTGATTTGCATAACAACCAAATAAGGGTTTGACAGATTTTAAAGCAGATATTGATAAGGGTTTAAT
>JAIRKW010000009.1 GCA_031259875.1 Campylobacteraceae bacterium | reverse complement strand
CACAATCACAAGATTTAGAATAAATAGCAGACACCAAAACTATATCTGATTTAGTTTTGTATATATTCTGAAATACTTCATCTTTTGCTCCAATATTTTTCTATGATTTTTTACTATTTGGATACAAAATTTTTATAGATTCTTTATTTGAGATAGCAGATAATATGATATTATCACTGCCAAAATTTTTCGTAGATTTCAATTTATATTTGTAATCACCAAATATTAGAACCTCTCAAATAGTTTCATTCTCTCTTTTGCAAATATACTCACTCTTATGTGCCTAATCTATATAAATACTCATTTTTTCTATCATCATCAACATCAAAATTAACACATTAAATATCAAACATAAAAGCAGCATTTGAAACTTTCATATCTGAATGATATGCCTCTATAAATATCCAAGAAATCAATCCGAAATTATTAGGATGCCAAAAAGGATAATTAAAAATTTATAATATGTTTATTATTTTTATAAATTCCTTTTTCATTAGATAAAACAACAGCTTCTGGACAAATGGAATTTTTTATTTCGCCTATAAGTTGAAAATTATTTACTGGACAGATTCCATTATGATTATTTTTTACTGATTTTAGTTACCAAATTTACTTTTTTATTCTCAAGAACTCCAGCACAGGTTGATAAGGGAAGTGTTCATATTTTGAGTTCGACATGCATTATTTTATAAAGAATCCTTATGCAAGCTTCATCTTTGCAAAAGTCCCTATCACGAATATACTCTTTCTGTTCTTGTTTTATATTTTTTTATCATTTTTGTTTGCTTTACTCAAAAGCTCTTTATGCGCTTCATTTAGTTCATCATCAAGTTTTGAGAGTTCTTCATATGAATTTTTTAACCTCTGTTTTTGCTTTTTTACAATTAAAACTTACAGAGAAGTTAAATGTGAAAGTTAGAGCCAGAAGTAAAAGCATTTTTTTATAAATTTACACTCTTCATCTATAAAATTAAGAATTATATCATGGAAATAATAATCTTAGCGATATGCTTTTTGGTTTTATTGTATTAGTATTTTATATTTTAGTTTTTCGTATTGTATTAGATTTGGATTCTTCACCTGTCTTAAAAATAGTCTTAATTAACTTATTTTTATTGTCACGCCTGAGTGAAAACACATTGTCAATCTCTATTTGAGGCATAACTACTTGCACTCCTAGCTGATGTAAATCATCGCCTAAAAGTGCTATATATTGGCAAATTACTTTAAAAACAGCCAAACACGCCTAAAAAATAGAGTTATCTGCGATAACAAAATCACTTTCATCACAATTTCACTCCAACCATGTATGTTCTTAAATGCCTCTGTTGCTGTTGCCTCTGCACCTGCAATTTGCGCTTCTACGATATACGGCGTAAAGTATAAAACAAATGCCATTGAGCCAAACAGTGCAATAAAAAGTATAACCACACTTATAAAATCATATTTTTTAATTTTATATAGATATATTTCATATATTGCTGCAAAAAACATACAAAGCATTAATAAAACATTAAATTTTAAAAATATCTGCGTCATTAAAATGCCGCTTTGAAAGCGGTCCAGTATACCAACACCCAAAAAATTATCCGGATAAAAGATAATTGGAGCAGTTAATACGCCCACGGCAACTTCAGCACCTATACAAAGTCCCAACAACAATAGATATACTATAAAAAAACTCTTCTGCCAAGATGATTTCATTTTTATCCTTTCACTACAAATCCTCTATCAAGACCGCTTAAATCCTGATAAAAGGAGTAATTTTTTATGCCCAACCTTCGAAAAAACAGCTCCATACTACTCTTTTGGTCGTAACCCATTTCACATGCGAGTGGTACACCGTCAAGTTTTAAGGATAACAGCACAATATTTTTTAGTATCTCATCACCGCAAATGCCGCCAAAAAGCGCATCATGCGGTTCATTCAGTACATTTTTCTCAAGCTTTTCTTCTATAGAAATATAAGGTGGATTTGATACGATAATATCGGGTTTATCAAACCCATCAAGATAACTTACGGGATAAAACTCCACCCTATTCTCCACACTAAATCTTTTAGCATTGCGGCAAGATAATGCCACAGCTTTTTTGTTTATATCACTTCCTTTGACTCTAATGCCGGGCAGCAGCAAAGCCAACATAATACTTACCACACCACTTCCTATACCTATTTCGGCTATATTTACTGCACCAAGTTCTTTTATTAATTCCGCCGCTTTATCTACTAAAATTTCAGTCTCCGGACGCGGCACTAAAACACCTTCTTCTATCTCAAACTCTTTTGAATAAAAGGAGACTTTTTTTGTAATATATTCCAGCGGCATATGTGCTGCGCGGCGCTTTACCCATTCCAAAAAACCGTCTTCGTTTTGCACTTGCACCTCATCATGAGCAATCAAAAAACTATCGTCCTTTCCCATCCATTCTCTTAATAAAATAAAAGCTTCCCGTTTAGGATTTCTCACATTGCAGAGCATTTTCGCCCCTATATTTAAAAGCTCTTTGACGCTTGACATCAAATATCTGCGCCAAGCGCTTTTAACCTTTCAATCAAAGGCGGATGCGTATGATAAAAAGCTATATACAAAAAATGTGAACGCGGGAAACTTTTATTTTCATCGGCAAGTTTTATAAGAGCCGAAATCAAAGCTTCTTTACTTTCGCACTCGCTGCCATACTCATCTGCTTTGTATTCATTCTTGCGGCTAAGATAACCAAAAAGCGGCATCATTACAAAGCTTACAATCGAAGACAGAAGCAAAAATATCGCTATGATACTATGCGCACCTCTTTCCAATCCAAAAGCCTCATAAACAGTTATTGGAAGATTGCCGAAAATTGCAAACAATATAAATAGCAAAAATGCCATAACGGCAATATTTTTCAATATATCTTTATGCTTAAAATGCCCAAGTTCGTGTCCCAAGACCGCTAAAAGTTCGCTTGCATTTAATTTTTTCAGCAGAGTATCAAATAAAACTACTCTTTTTGATTTGCCCAGCCCGCCAAAATAAGCGTTTAGTCTATTATCGCGTTTGCTCGCATCCATTGTAAATATGCCCGAACTCTTTAATCCAGCTTTTTGCATTAAAATCTCAATAGAACTTTTAAGTTCGCTGTTTTCAAGCGGAGTAAATTTATTAAAAAGCGGTGCTATAAGCGTCGGATAAAACATATTTATAAATAAAATAACACAAAATATTGCTGCAAACGACCAAAGCCACCAAAACTCAAATGTTGAAAGTATCCATGCTATCAATGATATTATCAAGCTGCCAATAATAACAAAAATCACAGCTGATTTTATACTATCAATTATATAAGTCTTCGTACTAATCGTCGAAAATCCAAATCTTTTATCTTTCACAAAAGTAGAATATAGCTCAAACGGCAGTGTTAAAACAAAATTTACCGCTATAAAGATAAGCACAAAAGCGGTACTTTGGAATATTGTACCGTCTGTTACAATTAAGTTTTGAAGTGTCTTGAGTCCAAAAACAGCCCAAAAGAAAAAAAGTGCATAATCCCAAAATAAGCTTATAATTGCAAATTTTTCATTAGCTATCTTATATGCTGCCGCTTTTTGGTAGTTTTCATCTGAAAGTATAACAGCAGGGAGATTTTTAGCCTTCAAAACAAAACTTATCTCGCTTGCAGATATGTAAACTTTAGCAAGAAAATATAAAGAGTAGAGCGCTATTATAAATGTAATCATCTATTATCCTAAAAATTTTTTGCGATATTTTATCAAAATAGTGGTAAATAATAACTTTTATCAGTTATTATTTATTTTGCAAAACAAATACACCATCTTACCGAATTTTGTTATGACTAACACTACATCAATTGTCTATTTAAAACAGTATTTTTTACTTTTGTTGTGACGGAGATGATAAAAACATCATTTTCAATTGTATTACAACAACATCATTAAGTTATTTTATTTTTATCTCTCGTTGGTCACTTTTTTGCAACTGTACTTTGACCTCTCTTCACCAAGACTTGATAAATCCTGCAATACAAAAGAGTCCTCTTCAAATAACAGTATCTCCATATCGTCCACTGTACCGCCTTTGAAGACATTCTCAAGATTTATCATCTCCTCAAATGCTCTTGCAAAATTATCACTTTCAGTGATATTTTTTATTTTAACTGCTCCCGTCTTGGTTTTAAAACGTCCATCTTCATAAGACCACTCCTCATCATATGCAATGGAGTACGATAACTCCGGTTGCGCAGAATCAAGTTTAAGTCTTATAACTCCGTCTACTTCGCTTGTGCCATTGCTTGAATATTTGTTAATTGATTCCATCTTTATATATGTATCCGGTTCGCCAAGCTCTTCATTGAGTGAACATTTCCAACTATTTGCAGTCAATATTTCGGAGTCAAACTTTGTCGTTTTAACTTTGCATACACGTTCTAGACCGCTTGAAGTTTTCGTAACAAAACGACCGTTTGTTAATTCTACTATAGACATCTCATCGCGCTCACTGCCATTAAAAGATTGGGTTATAAATTTATCATCTTCAATGCTCCATGAGCCCTTTATGACATTATCAAATGTTATAACGCTGCTGTATACCAAAGGGGATTTGATGCCGATAACAGGCTGGCTTTCATATGTTTTGTCAGCATAGTAAATATCGCGCGAAGACAGTTCAATATCTGTCTTAAAAGCCCGCACATACGAAAAACACTCCCATACTCTATCTGCGAGAAGAAATGTAGTATTTCCCGATATTGCCGACAGCTGTTCATCATTAATCTCTTCAGCTTTAAAATCATCTGTTACAGTTACATTCTCTGTCGCCACAGCTAGAACGCACAAAGCTATTACAATAAATATTGCTCTCATATTTTCGCCTTATTTCAAAATTAATCATCATAGTATATATAAAAATATCTATATTTTCATAAAAAAATAGTATTATACTTTCATTTTTCTAAAGGAATATTACTTTGGCGCTTTTGGATTTAATAGAGATAAGCAAAAGTTATGAGACTCAAAAGATACTTGAAGATATTAGTCTCTTCATAAATGAAAAAGAGCGAATCGCAATCATAGGTAAAAACGGCGGCGGTAAATCAACTCTTATGAAAATTATCAACGGAACGCTTGAGGTTGATGGCGGACGAAGAGTCATCAAAAACGGTATAAAAGTCGAAATGCTCAACCAAAATCCAAATTTCGAAGAGAGTAAAACCGTAAGAGAGTGTATAGAATCAGAACTTATCGAATTAACGCAAAAACGCTGGGAATATGAAGAGATAAGTCTTAAGATAACGCAAGATGCTCAAAATAGTGAACTTTTAAAAAAACAGCTCGAGATAGCTTCTTACCTTGACATTCACAACGCTTGGAATCTTGACGATAAAATCAGAAGAGTTATCGGCGAATTTGATTTAAAAGAGTACGAAGACAAAAGTATATCCCTTCTTAGCGGCGGCGAGAGAAGAAGAGTGGCTTTAGCTGGACTGCTTTTGAAAAAACCTGATATTTTACTTTTGGACGAACCTACTAATCATCTTGATGTATATATGGTTGCTTTTTTGGAAGAGATAATATTGAAAGAGAATTTTACGCTTGTGTTTATCTCTCACGATAGATACTTTATAGATAAAATAGCCACCAAAACTATTGAGATAGACGACTGCAAATTGAGAAGTTTTGAAGGTGGATACGCTGAATATTTGAGCGGCAAAGAAGCTTTGCTGCACTCTATGCAAAAAGAGTATGAAAATATCTTAAAACTCCTAAAAAGTGAAGAAGAATGGCTAAGACGCGGCGTCAAAGCAAGGCTTAAAAGAGACGAGGGGCGCAAAGGAAGAGTTTACAAACTTAGAGAAGAGGCAAAGAAAAATCCAAGCTGTATAAGAAAAATTAAGCTTGAAATAGAGCGTGAAAAACATAATTTCAATCAAGAAAAGTCAGTAAACAGACAAAAAATGCTCTTTGAACTTGAAAGCGTATCGAAAAATCTAGGCAAAAAATGTTTAATAAAAAACTTTTCCATACGCATAATGCAAAAAGACAGAATAGCTATTGTCGGCAAAAATGGTACGGGTAAATCCACGCTTTTAAAAATGCTGATAGATGAATTAAAACCTGATAGCGGTAAAATACAAAAAGGTGAGTTTGAAATAGGCTATTTTGACCAGCAGCGGCAGATGTTAAACGATGATAAAAATATACTTGAAACATTTTGCCCAAATGGCGGCGATAGAGTAGATATACAGGGCAAAAATATGCACGTATTTGGTTATTTGAAAAATTTCCTTTTTCCGAAAGAGTATCTGGATAAAAAAATAGGCATTCTAAGCGGCGGAGAAAAAAACCGCGTAGCTTTAGCGTTGCTGTTTGCCAAAAAAACAAACTGTCTTATATTAGATGAGCCGACAAACGACCTTGATATACCAACTATAAATATATTGGAGGAGTATATCCAAAACTATCACGGAGCAGTTTTATTTGTCAGCCACGATAGATATTTTGTGGATAAAATAGCTAAAAAACTGCTTATTTTTGAAGGCAACGGACAAATAGTCCAAAGTTACGGCTCATACAGCGAATTTTTAGAGTATGAAAATGAGTTAAAAGAGATAGAAAATTACGAAAAAGAATTAAACAGCACGCAAGGTGCAAAACAAAAGACAAATTCTAAAAAGTTAAGCTACAAAGAAAATCAAGAGTACCTTACACTGCCATCAAAAATAGATGAGTTGGAAAATGAAATCAAAAGATTAAAAGAGTGTCTTGCAAATCCGGAGTGCTATCAAAAATTTGGCGTAAATGAGCTTACAAAACAGCTTTTTGCCAAAGAAAGTGAATTAGAACCTCTTGTAGAGCGTTATTTCGAGATAGAAGAAAAACTTAGTGAAATTTAACAGATTGTACTAAAAATAATTTCAAATTAATCTACCAAACAGATAATTTACTTTCAATTCAAGATTTTTAGTGTTTATTTATATTGTGTTGTTATTTGCAATAATGTCATCTCTTTTATCGCTCAAACCGACAATCCAACATTGCAAGCTAAATAAAGCGAAGTGGTTATTCCATAAAGAAATTACAGTTTTTTTATAATTGCAAATAAAGCATAACACTTCATCTATTTTTTTACATAGAGCAAAACTTGCGATAATGATAAGGATTGAAGTTTACAAATTCTTCCAAATTAGTACACTATCTTTAATAATTAGCGATAATGATACAGAAATTATATTAAAATATTAGAAATAATTAAAACTTTGAATATATGAATAGATAATTGATATGAAAGATTGTTTTATTACGAGGGGGAAGACCCTCGCGAATTATTTTATCTCTTTAATTCTGGCAGCTTTACCGCGCAAATTTCTCAAATAGAAGAGTTTTGAACGTCTAACGCGTCCGCGTCTTATTATGGTTATACTCTCAATGCTATCGCTATAAACAGGAAATATTCTCTCAACGCCGACACTATTTGCACCGATTTTTCTTATAATAAAAGTTTCACCCGTACCAGTACCACGTCTTGCTATGCAGATACCCTCAAAATTTTGTATTCTTTGCTTATCGCCCTCTTTGATTCTTACGGCAACTCTCAAAGTATCACCGCTGCGAAACTCAGGCGCACTCTTTTGCGCGATTTGAGCATTCTCGTAAGCTTCAATATATTTATTTCTCATAACTCTTCCTCTTATAAGTTTTTACTTTTTTTTCCAGTTCCGGTCTATGAAAGTAAGTTTTTGCATACGCCATTCTGTTTTTTAAGCCGGAGATTATAGCGTGGTTTCCCTTTAAAAAGTCTGAGGGAACGGCACTTTGATTATAAATCTTAGGTTTTGTAAATGACGGAGCTTCTAAAGAGAGATTTTCAAAACTCTCTTCCAGTAAAGACTCTTCATTACCAAGCACATTCCCAATCATACGGCTTACAGCATCGCACATGCAAAGCGCGGGTAATTCGCCGCCGGTTAAAACAAAATCGCCTATTGAAAATACTTCGTCAGCCCAACTCTCTATAACCCGCTCGTCAATCCCTTCATATCTGCCGCAAACAAAAACTATATGCTTTTTTTCGGCAAGTCTTTTAGCGTCTTGCTGTGTGAAACTTTTAGCTGAAGGCTGCGGAAAGATAAAGTAAGCATCAGACTCTTTTTGTACTATCTCTTTTAATGTGTCAAACAATGGCTGCGGGGACATCAGCAGTCCTGCTCCCCCGCCAACTTTATAGTCGTCGACTTTTTTATGTTTATCAAGGCTAAAATCGCGCGGATTGATACATTCTACAGTAATAATACCTGCTTCTTTGGCACGCGATAGGATAGAGCTGTTAAAGTACGGATATATAAGTTCGCCGAAAAGCGAAACAAATGTAAATTTCAATCCTCGCTCTCCAACAGCCAAACAGCATTTATCGTGGTGATTTTTCGGTTTTTTATATCAGTATTTGCGATATAGTGTTCGATGTATGGTATCAAAAAACTTTTATCCAATCCATTTTTAACAAACTCATCGCTGCTTTGTACATTTAAATAATCCTGCTCACCGATACGTACAATCTCATCAACTATACCCAATTTTACACCATCTTCTTCCACTTCACATCCTATAATGTCAAACCAAAAAAACTCACCGTCTTTAAGCTTGCAAGCAGCTCTTGTAGCATCTTTTGTAGTTTTTAAAATCTTATTGGTAAGCTTGGAAGCTGAGTCTTTGTCATTTATCCCCTCAAACCGCACAAGAGACCTGTTTTTGTCGTACTGAGCGATAGTGAGGGTTGTATTCTCATCAAGATAAAATAGAGCTTTAGGCTTAAACTGTTCTGGAAAATCACTTAAATTTTGCAGTCTAAGAAAGCCTTTAAGTCCCGATGTGCGTCCGAGTTTGCAAACCTCTATAAGAGAGTCAGCTTTCATCGTTTGGTTTAATATTGATACGGTAAGATTTGCCGCTTTTGGCTTTACATGCTGCAATAAGAGTTTTAACAGCATTTATCACTTTGCCGTCTTTTCCTATAACCTTACCTGTATCCGCTTTATCCACATATATGGTAATCTCGCTGAAGGTTTCATCTATTTCATTTGCTTCGACTCGTACGGCATCGGCATTTTCAACTATAAGTTTTACAAACTCTTTTAAAAATTTGTCAATCATATTAGTTTCCGGTAAGCTTAGCTACCCTATCGCTTAATTTAGCGCCTACACCCTTCCAATATGTTAAACGCTCAGCGTCAAATTTAACCGTAACAGGCGTTGTTAAAGGATTGTAATATCCAATAATCTCAATCCAATTCCCATCGCGGCGTTTTCTGCTGTCTGTAACAATGATTCTGTAAAAAGGTCGTTTTGTTCTTCCTGTGCGTGTTAGTCGTACTACGGTTGCCATAGTATTTATTCTCCTTATAAAATTGCGTTTAAATTTAAGTCCTGTACGGCTTAGATATAAGCGTGCAAACGCTCACGTCTAAACTGTACCGATAACTATCGCGGAATTTTTTGCTGCCGCATCATATTTTGCAGATTTGCTATTCCATCTTTGCTTGAAAACTTTTTAGCTATTTTTGAAGCATGCTCAAACTGCTTGAAAAAACGGTTTACTTCTACTTGTGAAAGTCCAGCACCTGCAGCTATCCTTCTCTTTCTTGTGTTATTTAAAATAGACGGCGATAATCTTTCTTTTACAGTCATAGAGCTTATCATAGCCTTTATACGCTTCATCTCCACTGAGTTTTCAAAGTCAAAATCTTTCAACTGCCCAGCTGCCTGTGATAATCCAGGTATCATACCAATGATAGATTTCATGCTTCCAAGCTTTTTCATACTCTCCATTTGAATCAAAAAGTCGTTAAAATTAAATTCTCCTTTTTGGATTTTTTTGGTTATCGCTTTAGCCTCTTTCTCGTCTATAACGGTACTTGTCTTTTCGGCTAACGTAGCCAAATCACCCTCACCCATCAAGCGGTTTACTACTCTATCAGGAATAAAACTCTCTAAATCCGCGCTTTTTTCACCTGTACCAATAAAACGCAAAGGCACGCCCACCTGTGATGCTATACCAAGTGCAATACCGCCCTTACCATCACCATCATATTTACTCAAAATGACGCCGCTTATACCTATCTTATCGTGAAAACCCTGTGCGCTTCTGACTGCATCCTGTCCGCCCATAGAATCAGCCACATAAAACCGCTCATGAGGCGAAAGCACTTCGTTCATACGCGCAAGTTCTTTTATCAATTCTTCATCTATAGCCAAGCGTCCCGCACTATCTGCCAAAAGTACATCGTACATCTGCTCGTTTGCCCGTTTCAAAGCCTCTTTTGCAATCTTTACAGGATTTTTCTCGCTATCATCAAAATATAAATCTATCTCATTTTGTGCACAAAGCTGTTTTAATTGCTCGACAGCTGCTAATCTTTGCAAATCACAAGCTGCCACTAAAACTTTTTTCTTTCTAAGCTTCAGATAAACAGCTAATTTTATCGTTGTAGTCGTTTTTCCACTGCCTTGTAAACCCATCATAAGAGCTACTGTAGGCGGTTTTGAGGCAAATACAAAACCTTGATTGCCGTTTGCTGTCAAAACTTTTGTCAAATTCTCTCTGATAGCCCTTAAAAACTGCCTCTGACCAATGCCATATTTTTTGGTATCAATCTCCACCGCACCCAAAAGCTCTTTTACAACTTTGTGGTGAACATCGGCTTTTAGAAGAGATTTTTTAAGTGTCTCCAATGCATTTTTTAGAGCTTTTTCATCATCGCTAAAACGGATTTTATTAATAGCCGCTTTGAAAGAGTCCGTCAAAACATCAAACACTTTTTTCTCCTAAATGATATTTTTACACCAAAAAAACGCAATAATACAAAA